>JAIUYB010000534.1 GCA_020216625.1 Desulfarculus sp. | reverse complement strand
AGGTCCTGCGCCGGCGCTGAGGCCTGGCGGGGGCGCTCCCAGGCCGGAGTGGCGCTTGCGCCCTTACCGACTCAGGCCGGGGCCAGGCGCTCCAGCACCCGGCCCTGGGCGTCCACCAAATCCACCGCGAAGCCCTGCTCGGCGGCGATGACCCCCAGGCGCTGGCGATGGATGGCCTCCACCTGGCGCTGGGCCCCGTCGCTGGCCAGAGGCAGTTTGCCCAAAAGCATCAGGGCCGAATCCTTGTCCACGGTCACGGGCACGAAGGTTTGCCCCTGGGCATCCTCCAGGCCCAGGAAGTTCTCGGCCGCCCCCCTGAGCTCCACGATCACCCACACATAGTTCTTGCTGTCCACCGCCGGTTGCCGCAACTCCATGGTCATTATTCCTCTCCCTGGGGCTCCAGGGTCTGGATCAGCTCCTGCAGGGAGGTCCAGGCGTCCAGGGACAGGATGCCCAGCTCCACCGCGACCTCCGTCCTCTCCCCATTTTTGTATACCCCAGCCACCCGGCCCTTCACCCTGAATTTCTCATCGTGGATCATCAGCACCAAGTCCAGGGACTCTCCCGGGGTCAGGATGGGATCGCCCTGGCTCCAGGCGTAGCGCAGGCCCTTGACCGAAAGATCGATCAGTTGGGCCTGGGCCTGGTCCCAAAGCAATGTCACCGGGGCCTGGGGGCTGACCCGGTAGCGTGTGGCCCGGCGCAGGTTGGTGGCGTAGATGTCCTCGCAGCGGGGGAACATCACCACCAGCGCCGGACGGGGGCCATCCGGGGTGGGAAAATCATCCAAGAGGTCCAGGACGTTGGTGCGATAGGCATAGCGCTGTGGCGCGCCCTGGTCGTCCACCAGCACCGTGACCTCCAAGGCTTGGCCCAGAACCAGCGCGGGTTGGTTCGGCCGGGGCTGGTCCAGGGCCAGGTCATCCTGGCTGCGGCCCAGAATTCGGGTCTGGCGCAGGCCTTGGCGCAAGGCCCGCTCCCGGTCGGCCACCAGCAGGTCCAGCCTGCGGCCCGGAGAAAAGACCCTCTCCAGCCGTTCCGGGGTCCAGGTGTCGCAATACATGGCGCGTTCTCCCTACGCACTCATTTTAAAAGGTGCGACCGGGAAAATCATCCCTGGGAGCGCGGAGGGGAGCGGGGCGGATCAGGCCTGGCGGGTGGACTGGCGGGCGTATTCCTGTTGGTAGCGTCCAACCTTCTGCAAATAGTTGCGGGTCTCGCTGGGCAGGCTGCCCCCGCGCTCGACGTTGCCCGGCCCCCAGTTGTAGGCGGCCAGGGCTTTTTTCTGGTCGCCGCCGAAACGCTCCAGCATCTGGGCCAGGTAGCGGGTGCCGCCGTCGATGTTTTGGGCCGGGTCGAAGGGGTTCTTCACCCCCAGGTCTTTGGCGGTGCCGGGCATCAGTTGCATCAGGCCCATGGCCCCGGCGCTGGAGACGGCCTTGGCGTCGAAGTCGCTCTCGGCGGTGACCACCGCCTTGACCAGGTGGGGGCTGACGCCGTATTTGGAAGCGGCCTGCTGGATCAAGGTCTCGTAACCACCCTGGGCGGAGGATGCCTGGTTCTGAGTGGAGCCGGTCGAGGTGGTCTTGGCGGTCCGGTTGGGGGTGGTGGTGGCCTGAATCTCCGGGCGGGTCAGGCCCAGGGGGGTGGTGTCCTGGGGCCGTGCCTGGCGGGGAAGGACGGGCAGGCCGCTGGTCTGGCCGGAGCCCAGGCCGGGTTGGTTGGCATAGCCGGCCAGGCTGTTGCGGGCGGCCAGACTGGAAAGCGAGGCCAGGCGGTCGCCGCCCTGGAGGCGGGCGACGGTGGCCAACTGGCGGGTGGCGATGGTGGACCCCGCGCCAGTGGAGGCGCTCAACAGACTGCCGAAATCCAGTTGGCTGGGCTTGACGCTGGTACCGGTGGCGGCGGCCGCGCCCAGGGCCCGGGCGCTCAGGGGCATCGAGGTCAGTTTCATGGTCATCTCCCTCACGGTCCACGCCGCCGTATCTTTGCAAATCACGGGCCAAGACCTGGCGGGCGGGTCCGGACCCCTGGCCCGGGGCGACAGATGCCGAAAACTGGCGTCTCCGACTCCGGAATTACCGAAACCATTCCTGGACGAGGCCGAGGTGGACCAATAAAACAGCTTGAAAATACAAGGTAAATTATGATTGCGCCTTCTGGAGCGCATCTTGCCATGGCTGGGCCCAACCAGGAGGCCACAGCATGGAAAGACCTGCCGTTCTGCTCATCCAGAAGGAAGAATCTCCCCTGTGGGAGTCCTTGGCCGAGGATCTGGCCCGGGAATGCCAGATCGCGGTCTGGCGGGGGCCCATGGATGCCTGGACCGAACGGGGGACCGGCGGGGTGGTGGTTTGGGATGTGCATGGCTACACCACCCAGGAGCGGCTGACCCTGGCCGCCTTCCTGGCCCCGGAAGAGGTGGGGGTGGTGGTGATCAGCCCCCTGGATCCGGGCCTTCGCGACCTGTTGGCGGCCTGCGGGGCCTGGTCCTTGGTGGCCGCGCCTTTCACGCCGGGGCAATTGGCGGCGGCGGTGGAGATGGCCCTGGCCGCCCAGGGCCGGGTCGATCGCCTGTTGGCCGAGCGCGCCGATCTTCGCCGCC
>JAIUYB010000019.1 GCA_020216625.1 Desulfarculus sp. | reverse complement strand
CTAAGCCCGTGACGGTCCTACATTAGTCCCACGTTGGTCCTGTATTTTCCAACTACCACGCTCTGTCTCATTTCACCTGGCACATGACACTGACCTGCCGGCATCTGCCTCCCTTTTTCGAGCACAAATACCGCATCGTTTATTCCAGGATCGAAAATTGCCACAGCGTGGACGAGATCCAGCACGGGGCGGTGCGGGCCATCATCAAGTATCTGAACTGCGAGCGGGGTCTGGAAATCCACCATGACGGCGACCTGCCCGCGCGCAGCGGCATGGGCAGCAGCTCCTCTTTCACCGTGGGGCTGCTCCACGCTCTGCACGCCCTGCAGGGCCGCATGCCCTCCAAGGCCGAGTTGGCCCGCCAGGGCATCCTGATCGAGCAAGAGCACCTCCAGGAGACCGTGGGTTCTCAGGACCAGGTGCTGGCCGCCCATGGCGGCTTCAACCACATCAGCTTTCTGCCCAACGGTGAGATCAACCTGCGGCCAATCACCCTGGCCCCCGAGCGCCTGGACGAGCTGCGCGAGCACCTGATGCTTTTCTACACCGGCATCAAGCGCACCGCCTCCAATGTTGCCGACAGCTATGTTCGCAAGCTGGAGGACCGCAAGCGTGAGCTGCGCATCCTGCGCGAACTGGTGGAGGAGGCGCTGGCGGTGTTGGCCCGGGGCGGTGACATCATGGCCTTCGGGCACCTGCTTCACGAGGCCTGGCAGACCAAGCGCGGGCTCTCCAACCTGGTGTCCAACTCCCAGGTGGACGAGGCCTATACCGCGGCGCGAGCGGCCGGGGCCCTGGGCGGCAAGCTCACCGGGGCGGGCGGCGGTGGCTTCATGCTGCTCTTCGCCCCGCCCTCGACCCAGGCTCGGATCATCGAAACCCTGAAGGGCATGATCCATGTGCCTTTCCAGTTCGAGTTCAACGGCAGCCAGATCATCCACTACGACCAGGAGCGCGATTACGCTGCGGCGGAGAAGCGGCGTCAGGAGCAGCCGCCCATCATCTTCCACGAGATGGTTGACTGCCAGGTCAAGGTGGCGGCGGCATGAGCGTCGCGCCCGCCAGGTTGGTGGAGCTCTACCGCCAGATGCTGCGCATCCGGAGTTTGCAGGAGCGCATCGAGGCCGAGTACCACCTGGACGAGATGAAGACCCCGGTGCATCTCTGCATCGGCCAGGAGGCGGTGGCGGTGGGGGTTTGCGCCGCTTTGCGGCCAGACGACTACATCATGAGCAATCATCGCGGCCATGGCCACTACCTGGCCAAGGGTGGCGACCTCCGGGCTCTGGTGGCCGAACTCTTCTGCCGCTCCACCGGCTGCTCCCAGGGGCGGGGAGGCTCCATGCACTTGGTGGACGCCCGGGTGGGCCATCTGGGCAGTTCTTCCATCGTCGGTGGTGGCATACCCCTGGCCACCGGGTTGGGCCTGGCCTGCCGGATGCAGGGTTTGGACCGGGTGAGCGTGACTTTTTTTGGCGATGGCGCGGCCGACGAGGGTGTGCTCTACGAGAGCCTCAACCTGGCCATGCTCAAGAAGTTGCCAGTGATCTACGTGCTGGAGAACAACCAGTACTCGGTCTGCTCTCCGGTGGCTTCGCGGCAAGCCGGCGGCTCGGTCTTTCACGGTCTGGAGCCCCAGCGCCTGCTCAGCGCGAAGGTGGACGGCAACCAGGTGGAGGAAGTCCTGGCGGCGGCCGAGCAAGCCGTGGCCCGGGCCCGATCTGGCGAGGGACCGTCTTTCATCGAGTGCCTGACCTATCGCATGCGTGGCCATGCCGGAGCCGGCTCCGACGCCCACTTGGGCTATCGCCCGGAGGGCGAGATCGCCCGCTGGGAGCGGCGCGACCCGGTGGTGAACTTGGCCGAACGCCTGCTGGCCGCGGGCCTGCTGGACCGCGCCACCATGGCGGCCATGGAAGAGGTAATCGCGGCCGAGTTGGACGAGGCTTTCGCCTTCGCCAAGGCCAGCCCCTTGCCTGGGGCCGAAGAACTGGCCCTTCATCTTTTCAGCGAGTAGGCCATGCCCTGGACCAAGATCAGAGCCGAGTTGGATGAGCCGGATTATGGCCACGCGGGCGATGGAGGGGGGCGCCGCCTGGACTATGCGGCGGCCATTCGCGAGGCCTTGGATCAGGCCCTGAGCCTGGATCCTCGGGTTTTCGTCATGGGCCAGGGGGTGGACGATCCGGCCGGCATGTTCGGGGCCACCCGCGACCTGCATCTGAAGTACGGTCGGGAGCGGGTCTTTGATACGCCGCTGGCGGAGACCGCTCTGACCGGCGTGGCCGCCGGGGCGGCCATGGGTGGCCTGCGGCCGGTCTATTTTCACAATCGGCCCGATTTCCTATTCCTGGCCATGGACCAGTTGGTCAACCACGCCGCCAAGTGGAGCTACATGTTCGCCGGAGCGGTGAAGGTCCCGCTGGTGCTCTGGGCCTGCATCGGTCGGGGCTGGGGATCGGCCGCGCAGCACTCCCAAGCTTTGCAGGGAATTTTCTTCCATGTGCCCGGTCTGAAGCTTGCCATGCCCAGCACCGCCTTCGACGCCAAGGGCCTGATGCTGGCGGCCATCGCCGACGATAATCCGGTGCTGATCATCGAGCATCGCCTGAACTTCCGGCAAAAGGGCCTGACGCCAGAACGGCCCTACACCGTGCCCCTGGGCAAGGGGGCGGTGCGCCGGGCGGGAGACGACGTCACCATCGTGGGCATCTCTCAGATGGCCAACGAGGCCTATCTCGCCGCCGAGGAACTGGCCAGGCAGGGCATCCAGGCCGAGGTGTTGGACCCGCGCAGTCTGAGGCCCTTGGATGAGGACCTGATCCTCGACTCCCTGGCCAAGACCGGCCGCCTGGTGGTGGCCGACAGCGCCTGGAAGACCGGCGGGGTTTCGGCGGAGATCGCCGCCCTGGCGGCGGAAAAGGGGCTGGATCTTCTCAAGGCCCCGGTCAGGCGGGTCTCTTGCCCGGACCTGCCCACTCCGGCCGGCTACACCCTGGAGCGAGCCTATTACCCCGGTGCGGCCCAGATCGTGGCCGCGGTGCTGGAGTTATTGCGGCCATGAGCGAGCCGACCCAAGCAATGGACCGCCGGGCCCGGGTCTACGTCTCCGGCGCCGAGGGCCTGATCGGCGCGGCCATCGTGCGGGAACTCAAGCGACGCGGCTTCACCAACCTACTGGGCCTGGCCGGAGACGGTCCCGACCTCCTGGATTGGGTCAAGGTGGAGGCGTTCTTCGCCAGCCAGTGTCCGGAATATGTCTTCGTGGCCTCGGGCCGTAGCGGAGGCATCGATCTCAACCAGCGTCAACCCGCCAGCCTGATGCGGGACAACCTGCTGGGTTCGGCCAACCTTATTCACGCGGCGCACCGGCACCGGGCCCGCAAACTGCTCTATCTGGGCAGCTCCTGCTGCTACCCTCGGCTCTGCCCCCAGCCCATGCGCGAGGCGGACCTGTTCACCGGCCCCCTGGAGCCCACCAACCAGGCCTACGCCATGGCCAAGCTGGCCGGCATCACCCTCTGCCAGGCCTATCGCCAGGAGCATGGCGATGACTTTATCTGCGGCTTGCCGGCCAACTGCTTCGGCCCGGGCGATGACTTCAGCCCGGAAAACTCCCACGTCATAGCGGCCCTGATCCGACGCATGCACGCGGCCAAGCTGGCCGGCGACGAGGAGGTCGCGATTTGGGGCAGCGGATCGCCGCGACGCGAATTCATCTATGCCGACGACCTGGCCAGGGCCTGCCTGTTCGTGATGGAGCGCTACAGCGAATCCGCGCCCATCAACCTTGGGGGCGGTCAGGAGTTGAGCATCGCCGATCTGGCCGGGCTGGTGCGGGAGGTGACTGGCTATCCCGGCCGCCTGGCCTTCGACCCCTCTCGTCCCGACGGCATGCCGTGCAAGGCACTGGACGCCAGCCGCATCTTGGGCCTGGGCTGGCGGCCGGAATGGGATTTCCACCGGGCGCTCTCCGCCACCTACGCCTGGTATCTGGAGCATGAAAATGGCATCAGCTAGTCAAGTCCACGCCGCCGCGCAAACGCGCGAGAAACGCCGGGTGACCTTTGGCACCATCCAGATTCCGGAGACGGCCAAGCGATTGATCAACCAGGCCCTGGACACGACCCGCATCTCCAGTGGTCGTCTGGTGCGCCAGTTCGAGGATCGCTTCGCCGAATTGGTGGACGCGCCGGCGGCGGTGGCGGTCAGCAGCGGCACCGACGCCGACATCCTGGCCCTGGCCCTGCTCAGGGACTATGGCGCGAAAACCGGCGACGAGGTCATCACTCCGGCCCTGTCCTTCGTGGCCACCGGCAACGCGGTGATCCACGCCGGCTTCACCCCGGTCTTCGTGGACGTGGATCGCTCGACCCTTAACATCGATCCCGCCCAGATCGAAGCCGCCATCACCCCCCGCACCCGGGCCATCCTGGCGGTTCACCTGATGGGCAAACCAGCGGAGATGGACGCCATCCAGGCCATCGCCGATCGCCACGGCCTGGCGGTGGTGGAGGACGCGGCCGAAGCCCACGGAGCCACCTACAAGGGCCGCAAGGTGGGTTCGCTGGCTGACCTGGGAGCCTTCAGCCTCTACGTGGCCCACATCGTCACCACCGGCGAGGGCGGCGTCATAACTTGCCGCACCTCGGAACAGGCCGAGATCCTGCGCTCCCTGCGCTCCCACGGCCGGGCCTGCAAGTGCAAGGTCTGCACCCTCAACACCGCTTCGGGTTACTGCCCCAAACGCTTCGATCCCCAGAGCGGCGAGGACATCCGCTTCGTCTTCGAGCGGTTGGGATACTCGTGCAAGATGAACGAGCTGGAGGCGGCCATCGGCCTGGGCAATCTGGAAAACTATCAGACCATTCTGGATAAGCGTCGGGCCAATCTGCGCCACGTGCTGCGGCGGTTCGAACGCTTCGCGCCCTATCTTTTCACCATCCGCGAAGAACCCCACGAACAGATTGGTCCCCACGCCATTCCAATCGTGCTGGGCGAGCGAGCCAGCTTCAGCCGGGCCGAACTGACCAACTACCTCGAGAGCAACGGCGTGGAGACCCGCACCCTATTCGCCTCCATGCCCACCCAGTGCCCGGGCTTCGCCCACCTGGGCTATCGTCTGGGCCAGTTTCCGGCCGCTGAATATCTGGGCAGACGGGGGATCCACATTGGGGTGCACCAGGATCTGGAGTTGAGGGACATGGATTATGTCCTCGAGATTTTGGACGAGTTCCTGGAAACACACCAGGACTAGGAGAGAACATGACCGGCGTGGTGGACGCGGTTCTGGTCAGGCCCGGCGGAGGCAAAGCGCTCTATGGCAACCTGGGCGACTTCGCCCTTACCGCCATTGAACCTCCCCTGTGGGCCGCCCTGCACGCCGCCTGCCTGAGCCAACAGGGCTACGCGGTGGAGCTGTTGGACGCGGTGGTCGAGAGCTGGGACGCCGCCACCACCGCCCAACGCATCCAGGAAATAAATCCTCGCCTGGTGCTGATCATCGTTTCCGGCTCCAACCCATCGGCCTCCACCATGAGCATGCCCGGGGCCGGAGACCTGGCCCGAGAGCTGGCCGCGCGGATCCCCCAGACCCCGGTGGCCATGTGGGGCCTGCACCCTTCGGCCCTGCCCAGGCGCACCCTGGAGGAGGAGGCGGTGGCTTTCGTCTGTCAGGGCGAGGGATTTGTCACCTTGCCGGCCTTGGTGGAGGCGGTGCGCGAAGGTCGGGGGCTGGAGCGGACGCCGGGTCTGTGGTATCGCGAGAACGGAGTCATCCGAGGCAATCCGCAACCGCCGCTGGTCAAGAACCTGGACCGCCTGCCAGCCCCGGCTTGGGACCGTTTGCCCATGGAGCGCTACCGGGCCCACAACTGGCACTGCTTCGAGCATATCCACCAACGCCAACCCTACGCGGTGATCTACACCAGCCTTGGTTGTCCCTTCCATTGCGATTTCTGCTGCATCAACTCGATTTTCGGCGGCTCCGGCATCCGCTACCGCAATCCGGAGCTGGTCATCCAAGAGATAGATCACTTGGTGAGCCGTTGGGGGATCAGGAACATCAAGATCATGGACGAGATGTTCGCCCTCAACGAAAAACACGTTTCCCGCCTCTGCGACCTGATCGTGGAGCGCGGCCACCGGCTTAACATCTGGGCCTACGCCCGGGTGAACACCGTCAACCAGCGGATGCTGGCCAAGATGAAGCAGGCCGGCATCAACTGGCTGGCCTATGGCTTCGAGTCCGGCAACCCCGAGGTGCTGGGCGGGGTGGCCAAGGGCTACCGGCCCGAGGCCGTGGACGGGGTGGTGCGCATGACCTATGAGGCGGGCATCAATATCTGCGCCAATTTCATCTTCGGCCTGCCAGACGACGACTTGCGCAGCATGCGCCAGACCTTGGATCTGGCCCTGGACATCAACGCCGAGTGGGCCAATTTCTATTCGGCCATGGCCTATCCCGGCTCCAAGCTGCACCAGAAGGCCCTGGACAATGGCTGGCCCCTGCCACCCACCTGGCAGGCCTATTCCCAGTACGCCCCGGACTGCCTGCCCCTGCCCACCAAGCACCTCGGTGGCCCCGAGGTTTTGGCCTTCCGCGACCAGGCCTTCCTGGAATACTTCACCCACCCCAAGGTGCTGGCCAAGCTGACCGAGCGTTTCGGCGCGGCCACCGCCGATCACGTGCGCGCGATGACCCGGGTGCCGCTTGTCCGCCAGGCCAGGCCGAAGCCACACCGGCGAGAGACGGATGACGATTCTTTGGCGGAGCGTGCGCGGCGATCGGGGCCAAAGATGGCGGATGCGCGGGCCGCGGATGGCGGACCGCTTCAGGGAGGTTGGTTATGAAGACCACGGTTATGACAGACCCTGATCCCGCGGGTTGGCGCGAGCATCATTTCGGGCTAACGATCGCGCGCTGGGCCGCCTTGGAAGGCAAGAGCTTCTGGATCACCGGCGCGGGCACCGGGTTCGGGCGCAGTCTGGCCTGCGCGCTGGCCGCGGCCGGCGCCCAGGTGATTCTGACCGGCCGCCGACGCGAAAAGCTGGCCGAGAGCCTGGCCGCCATGGAAAAGTTGGGCGTCTCCGCCGCCCGCTGCCAGATTGTCGTCGCCGACATCACCGATCGCCGGCAGGTGGAACAGGCCGCCCAGGTGGTGATGCGCCTCTGCCCCAGTCTCCACGGACTGATCAATAACGCCGCCCTGCCCAGCCGGCCGGGCAGCGCCAGCCCCCTGCAAGACGATCCGCCCGAATATTGGGACCGGATGCTGGCCACCAACCTGACCGCGCCCTGGCTGCTGACCCGGGCGGTGCTGCCTCATCTGCTGGCCAGCGGCTGTCCCAGGGTGTTGTTCATCTCCAGCGGGGCCGGCTGGGCGTCCACCCCGGGTCTGGGTGTCTACAACCTGACCAAGGCCGCCCTCAACTCCCTGGGCCATTGCCTGGCCCAGGAACTGGCCCGTGACCACCCTGGCCTGGATATTCAGGTCAATGTCCTGGCCGCGGGCGAAGCCCGCACCGAGATGAACCAGGGCTCGGACCGTTCTCCCTTCGCCCTGGCCGGCATGGCCCTGGCCCTGTTGACCCATCCCGCCGGGGGACCCAACGGCCGCTTTTTCGCCATGGACGGCCAGCATCTTGCCTTTGGCCAAACCCAACCCCATCCCACGCCTCTGCTGGAGGCGTCCAGCCAGGTCCAGGATTCCACCCCGGACAAGCGCTTTTTCATCCATCAATGCTTGGATTACGATGATGGACCCAGCGACATACGCTGTCTCCGGGCCTTGGAGCGGTTCATGGTCGGGGGTGGCGGCACCCTGGCCATCTATGGGGCTGGACGGTTGACCGCCTACTTGTTGCGCCACTTCCCCGGCCTGGCCGGCCGGGTGCGCTGCATAATCGAGGACGATCCCGCCAAGCTGGGCGTGGGTCCGGAATGCATCCCGGTGGTGACCCTGGACCAGACACCGGCCGAGGTGGACACCATCTTCCTGGCCTCCACCCGGGCCTTGAGCCTGGCCCGCATGGGCAAGCGGCTATTGGGTCTGGGGCGCAAGCTGCGTTTGTTCACCCTAAGCGCCATCGAGGTAGTGGACAAGGCGGCCATCCCAGCCAAGGCCTGGCGGACGCCGATTCCCGCCAATTGCCCCGCCGACCTGCCGGACATCAGATTTGAGCCCGACAAGGACGTGATCCTGCTGGAGATGCCCCCGCGCTACATGCCGATGATCCCCTACGGCCTGGGCTATGTGCACAACATCCTCAAGGCGGCCGAGGTCGATGTGCAGACCATGGACCTGAACATCATCTTCTATCACCGCTACCACGCCCGCCGCATCCTGGACGGCGATGAGAAGGGCCCGTGGCCGGAGGGTGAGGTGGGGGGTGGCGATCCGTGGGAAAGCTCCAACACCGATCAATGGACCGATCCCAGGGCGCTTGAAAAGTTCCGGCCGGATATGGAGGAGGTGATCGCAGGGTTGATAGCCGCCCGGCCCCGGATCCTGGGTTTGTCCCTCAACGGCAACAATAAACTACTGGCGGAGGAGGTCATTCGGCGGGTCAAGGCGGCCCTGCCGGAGACGGTGACCCTGGTGGGTGGCTACGACTGCGTCTACCGCGATTTGGCCGTGACCAAGGTGGAGCTTTACGACTACATGTTCGTGGGGGAGACCGAGCTGACCCTCGGACCCGTGGTGCGGGCGCTCCTGGCGGGCGAGAGACCCAGGGACCTGCCCGGGGTGATCTCGCGTTTCGACAGCCCCCAGCGGGAATGGCAGGTCGCGCCCTTGCCCACCGACCTGGACGCCATTGACTTCCCACGCTACGAATGGACCAACCTCAGCCTGTACCGCGACCGTCGTGGGCTGTCCAACACCCCGGTGGCGGGCAGCCGCGGCTGCCATTGGGGACGGTGCAACTTCTGCGCGGAATGCTTGAACTGGCGCAAGCGAAGACCCGAAAAGGTGGTCGACGAGATCCAGTGGCACACCCAGCAGGGCTTCACCGCGTTCCATTTCAACGAGAGCGATGTCAACGGCGACCCCAACCATCTCCTGGACATCTGTCGCGAGATCATCCGGCGTGGGTTGCAGGTCCAGCTATATGGTCAGATGCGCATCGATCCACGCAACGACCTGGAGTTCTTCCACACCATCAAGCAGGCCGGGTTCACAGTCCTGCGTTTCGGCGTCGACGGTTGGACCGATCATGTCCTGAGGCTGCAACGCAAGGGCTACAGCATGCGCACCGTGGAGCAGAACCTGCGCGACTGCAACCGAGCCGGACTCTTGGCGGCGGTGAACATGGTGATCGGAGTGCCCGGCGAGACGGAGGATGACGTCGAGGAATCCATCCGCAACATCACTAGGCTCCGTCACCTGCTCGACAGCATCAGCACCATCAACATGCTGATCCTGGCCAACGGCAGTCGTTATTATATGAACCCCGAGCAGCACAATATCCGCTTCCGGGGCGATCGCGACCAGATTTATCGGGATAATCCCTTGTTCATTCCCGATCAGCTTTGGTACAGCGAAGAGCCATACATTGATCATCAGGTGCGTTGGGAGAGATTCACGCGCATCTTGCGCGCGCTTTACGAAAATGGCGCGCCCCTGGGGGAATACGCCAAGTGGGAGGTGGTCAAGCAAGCCAGGCGCCAGAGCGGGCAGAAGGCGACCAATTTCGACCTGGCGGTGGACAGCACATATGCTGACGGCGGAGAAACCCCTCCCCTCCAAACCGCCCGTCTCAAGCACCGCTATGGTCTGTATCTGCGCAGCCAAGGAAAGCGGCAAGAGGCCCTGACGGAGTTGACGATGGCCAGCCAACTGGACCCAGCCAATCCCACCATCCTGAATGGCCTGGCGGTGGCCCAGTGGGAGGCCGGCCAGGCCGAGCAAGCCCAAGAAAGCCTCCGCCGATCGTTGGCCTTGGAACCACGCAACACCCAGGCGATGCTGAACCTGGCTCTGATCATGGAGGCCATCGGTCACAGAACCGAGGCCATGACAGCGCTGGAGGATTTTCTGGGCCAGGGAGAGGATTCCATCCTGGAGCACGAGCTGAACCGTCTGCGCAAGGCCGCTTGAGGTCCTCGCCCATCACCCGCGCCCACGGCAAGAGGGCTTGGCTTCCCGAGGGGAGCCAAGCCCTCTTTATTCCCATGGCCGGGGTTGCTGGCTCCGGCTCGGATCCGGGTCAGCCACCGAGCTGCTTGAGCAGCTTGGCCGCCTCCTCGCGCTCGCGGAAAGGACCGGTGGTGGCCAGGGCCTTTTGCAGGGCCTGGCGGGCCTCCGGCACCCGGTTGACCGCCGCCAGGGCCGCGGCCATGTGGTACTGGATGGCCGGATTGTCGGGCGAGGCCTTGGCCGCCTCCTCCAGTTCTTGCAAGGCGCTCAGGTGTGCGCCGCGCTGGAAGAGCACCCAGCCCAGGGTGTCGCCCAGCCGGGGGTCGGATGGGGCCAGGCGGCGGGCGCGCTGGATCAGGGGTAGGGCCTCGTTGAGGGCCTTGTCCCCACCCTTCCGGGCCAGGAGATAGGCCAGGTTGTTCAAGGCCGGCACGAACTCGGCGCTGGTCTGCAGGGCCGCGCGATAGTCGGCCTCGGCTTTGTCGTTTTGGTTCAGCAGTTCATGGAGATCACCCCGAGCCACCAAGGCGGTGGAGTTGTCGGGGGCCAGGGCCAGAGCCTGGTTGATGTAATCCAGGGCCTGTTTGATCTGGCCTTGGCTGCGAGCCACCGCGGCCAAGCCCATCAGAGAGCCCACCAGATTGGGGTTGAGCGACAAGGCGGCCTGGTATTCCTGGCGGGCCAGCTCGGGCTTGCCGTTCATCTGGTAGAGGTCGCCCAGCAGGTTGTGGACCAGGTCCTTGCGGTTGCTGACCTTCATCTGGGCCTGGGTCCGCTCCAGAGCCTTGGCGTTCTGCCGTTGCTCCATGAATAAAAAGGCCAGCCTGGTCAGGGCGTCGAAGTTGTTGGGGTCCAGCGTCAGGGCTTCCTCGAACTGCTTGCTGGCTCCGGCGGGATCATTGCGGGCCTGGGCCAGCATGCCCAGACGTAGATAGCCCAGACCGGACTTGGGATCGCGGCGGACGATCTCCTTGAAATCCTGCTCGGCCTTGGGGAAGGCCCCTTGGCTAAGGTAGAGCCGCCCGCGCATGTCCAAGGCCAGGGCGTTGTTGGGCTCGACTTCCAATATCTGGTCCATCTGGGCGATGGCCTGGTTCAGCTCGCCGGTGGTGGCCTGCAGGGACGCCAGCAGGAAGCGGGCCCGAGTGTCCGCGGGATCGGTCTTGAGAGCCTTACCCAGATCGGCGATGGCCAACTGAGGCTTTTGTTGACGGGTGAAGGCTTGGGCCCGCCGAAACAGGGCCTCGGGATCCTCGGGGCGTTCGCGGATCACGCCGGTGAACATGGCCACCGCTTTTTCCAGCTCGCCCTGGACCATGTACAGGCGGCCCAGGAGAGTCTGGGTGGTGGAGTTGGCCGGGAATTTGGCCGCAATCTCATCCAGGCGCTTGGCGGCCTGGTCCAGACGTCCACGCTCCAGGTCAAACTCGGCCAGGGCGTTCATGGGCACCGGCGAGGCGGGAGCGACCTTGGCCGCCTGTTCGAGGTAGGACAGGGCCTTGACCTGGTCACCGCGGGCGGCGTAGAAGCGGGCGGTCATCAAAAGCGGCCACATGCCCTGGGGTGACTGGCGCACCGCGTCAAGATAGGCCTGTTCGGCCTTATCCAGTTGGCCGTTCACCGCGAACAGGCGACCCAGGGCCAGGCGGTAGCGCTCGTCGTTGGGGAAGCGGGCCACCAGATCACGCAGGGAGCGCTCGGCCTCGGCCGGCTTGTGCTGGCGCATCAGCAGCTCCACCAGCATCAGTTGCAACCGAGCCTCGTTGGGGTGGGCCTTGGCGGCCTCGTCCAGGGTGGCGATGGCCAGGTCGTCCTGTTTCTGAGCAAGGTAGAGACGCACCAGGAGCAGGCGGGGGGTCAGGAGGTCCGGAGCCAGCTTGATGGCCTCCTTGAACTGGGTCTCGGCCAGATCGCCGCGCCCTTCGTCCTGGTGCTGCTGGCCGATCAGGACATGAATATCGGCCCGGGTGGGAGCCAGCTCCATGGCCTTGCGCAGGTTGTCCAGGGCCTTGGCCGTGTCTCCCCGCTGACCGAAGGCCTGACCCAGAAGGATCAAGGCTTCCACGTCGCCCGGTTTTTGTTTCAAGACCAGCTCGGCCTTTTCCTGGGCCTCGTCCACCCGACCGGCCAAAAGCGAGATTTGGCCCAAACGCACTTGGGCGTCCAGGTTGTCCGGGTTCAGGGTCACGGCGTTGAACAACATACGATAGGCCTGACCCAGGTCGCCCAGCTTGATGTAGGTCAGGGCGAGCTGGTAGTGGGCCTCGGCGAAGCGGGCGTCTTCCTGCAAGGCGTTGCGGAACTCGATGGCCGCTTCGCGGTACTTACCCTGCTGGTAATATTCTTGGCCCTTTTTCAAAAACGCCTGTTTATCGGCCAGGGCGGGGGAGGCCAGGCCCAGGAGCAGCGAAAGAGCCAGGAGCCACGTGAGTTGGAATGGCTTGCTTCT
>JAIUYB010000533.1 GCA_020216625.1 Desulfarculus sp. | reverse complement strand
AGATCGTCTCCCGCTCGCCGGCTCTATTCCAAGGCTATCTCAAGAACGACGAGGCCACCCGCGAGACGATCGTGGATGGCTGGCTGCACAGCGGCGACGCCGGTTATCTCACCGAGGGCGGCCAACTGGTCTGCATCGACCGCATCAAGGATCTGATGCGGCTCAGGAGCGGGGCCCGCTTCTCGCCAATGTTCATCGAGAACAAGCTCAAGTTCTGCCCCTACATCGTGGAGTGCATCGTGCTGGGGCACGAGCGCGACTATCTGACCGCCATGATCTGCATCGACTATAAAAACACCGGCAAGTGGGCCGAGGATCACCGCATCGGCTACACCACCTACACCGACTTGGCGGCCAAGCCCGAGGTCTACGACCTGATCGAGCGCGAGGTGGTGCGAGTCAACCGGGTGTTGCCCGAAAAGGCCAGGGTGCAGAAGTTCCTGCTGCTCTACAAGGAGTTCGATCCCGACGACGAGGAGCTGACCCGCACCCGCAAACTGCGGCGCAAGTTCATCTCCCAGCGCTACGCCCAGGAGATCGAAGCGCTTTACAGCGAGGCGGACAAGGTCCACGTGGAGAGCGAGATCCGCTACCAGGACGGCAAGGTGGCCACCATCAAGACCGACCTGCACATCCGCCGCATGAAGGCCCTGGACCAGTACGCCCTGGAAGACGAACGCAAGTGGTGGCAGTTCTGGAAGCCGGTGCACTAGCCGGGCGCTGAGGACGCCGGCGTTCCACATCAACCGAGGTAAGCATGGAGCAGTTCGTCCAGCTCATCGTGACCGGCCTGGTCATCGGCAGTGTCTACGCCCTGGTGGCCATGGGCTTCGCGCTCATCTACAAATCCACCAGCATCATCAACTTCGCCCAAGGCGAGTTTGTGCTGGTGGGGGCCTATGTCTGCCTGTGGTTCTATTCCGGCCTGGGCCTGCCCATCGTGGTGGCCTTCCTTTTGACCATGGTCTTCAGCGTGCTGATGGGCGTGGTCCTGGAGCGCCTGATCCTGCGCCCCATGATCGGCGAACCCATCATCAGCGTGATCATGATCACCATCGCCTTGGCCACGGTGCTCAAAAGCCTGGTCACCATCATCTGGGGCACCCAGATCATGGTCTTCGACCCGCCCATCTTCAGCCAGAAGGCCCTGCACTTCGGTTTCGTGCGGGTCAGCGAGGTCTACCTCTGGACCATCGGCTTCGCCTGCCTGTTCCTGGGGGTCTTCGCCGCCTTCTTCAAGTTCACCCGGGTGGGCATCAGCATGCGGGCGGTGGCCAACAATCAGGTGGTCGCTCAGAGCATGGGCATCAGCGTGAAGAAGGTCTTCGCCATCTCCTGGTCCATTGGGGCCCTGGTCTCGGCGGTGGGCGGCATCCTGGTGGGCAACATCAACGGCATCAACAGCGCCTTGGCCGGCTTCGGCCTCAAGGTCTTCCCGGCGGTGATCCTGGGGGGGCTGGAGTCCATCGGCGGGGCCATCATCGGCGGCCTGACCATCGGGGTGCTGGAAAACATCATGGGCAGCTACCTGGACGTCTACCTGGGCGGCGGCGTCAAGGAGATAGCACCCTTCATCGTGCTCATCATCATCCTGATGGTCAAACCCTACGGCCTTTTTGGCATCAAGGAGATCGAGCGGGTCTAGACACCCGCCACACACCCCACCGGGGGAGGCTGGCCCATGCCCTGCGGATTGTTTTTCAGCAGCTACGAGAAAGACGACGCCATTTTCCAGACCACCTGGCTCAAAGTCTGGATGGCGTTGCTTTTCGCGCTCCTGCTCACCTTCCCGCTCTACGCCGACCAGGCCAACGCCTTGCTGGGCCTGAACCTCACCAATATGCTGAACTTGATCTTCATTTATATCGTGGGGGCCCACGGTCTGAACCTCTTGACCGGCTACACCGGCCAGATTTCCCTGGGCCACGGGGCCTTCATGGGGGTGGGGGCCTACACCGCCGGCATCCTGGCCAACCATGGCTGGCCCTTCTTTCTGGCCCTGCCCGCGGCCGGGCTGATGGCCGCGGCGGTGGGCATGGTCTTCGGTCTGCCCTCCTTGCGCCTGCGCGGCCTGTACCTGGCCATCGCCACCATGGCCGCCCAGTTCATCCTGGACTACGCCATGCGCAACTGGGAAAGCCTCACCGGCGGCAGCGCCGGCCTGATCGTGCCCTCGGCCGGTCTGCAAAGCCTGGGCCTAGACTTCACCTTCGACTCCGACCGCAGCTTCTATTACCTGGCCCTGTTGTTCGCGGTGCTGGCCACCCTGTACCTCAAAAACCTGTCGCGCACCCGCACCGGGCGGGCCTTCGTGGCGGTGCGCGACCGCTATCTGGCGGCCGAGGTGATCGGGGTCAACCTGTTCAAGTACCGGATCATGAGCTTCGGCATCAGCTCGTTCATGGTGGGCATCGCCGGCGGCCTCTGGGCCTTCTACATCACCATCATCAGCGACGAGCACTTCACCATGTGGCTGAGCGTGCAGTACCTGGCCATGATCATCGTGGGCGGCCTGGGACATGTGCTGGGCGGCATCTTCGGGGCCATCTTCTTCGTGGTGCTGCCGGAGTTGCTGCGTATCCCGGCCGAGGCGCTCACCGACATCTACCCCAAC
>JAIUYB010000532.1 GCA_020216625.1 Desulfarculus sp. | reverse complement strand
GTTGGATTTCTACAAGTGCTACCGGGCGGTGGTGCGGGCCAAGATCCATGGCTTCTCCTTCGACGACCCCGCTCAGGACGGGGAGCACAAGTTCCACGACCTGGGCAAGTCTCGGGCCTATTGGCGGCTGGCGGCGGAATACGCCGGCGGGGGGCCGCCCCATTTCCTGGTCTGCCTGATGGGCCTGATGGGCACTGGCAAAAGCTACCTGGCCCGCCACCTCTGCCGGGCCACCGGCTGGCTGGGCATCAACTCCGACCTGGTGCGCAAGCACTTGGCCGGCCTGGGCGATCAGGACCGCAGCTATGACGCCTGGGGCCAGGGCCTCTATGGGCCCCAGGCCAGCCAGGCCACCTACCAGGCGCTTTATGAGACGGCCGAGGCCCAGTTGGCCATGGGGGCCGGGGTGGTGGTGGACGCGTCTTTCCGCGAGACCCAATGGCGGGGGCGTTTCCTGGCCCTGGCCCGTGACCAGGGGGCCATTCCCCTCCTGGTGGAGGTCAGGGCCGACCTGGAGGTGGTCCTGGCCCGGCTGCGCGCACGCCAGGCGGCCGGCGCCTCGGTCAGCGACGGACGCCCGGAGCTGATGGCCGCTCAGGCCGCGGCCTGGCAGCCGGCCACCCCGCAGGAGGCCCCGTACTGGCTGGTGGTTGACGGCGGCGCGGAATTGAAGGACAAGTTGACCCCGATCCTGGATCGCCTGGCCGGTCTGGGCTGGGCGGGCGTGGAAACTGGCTGAACACGGCGGGACGGACACGGCATGGATGAGCGGCGGATTATGCAGGAACGGCTCCGGGTGGCCCGGGGCGAGACCCCGGCCGAGCTGGTCTTGCGCGGCGGGCGGGTTGTGAATCTCTTTTCCGGCGAGGTGGAGGAAGTGGACGTGGCGGTCCACGACGGAGTGGTGGTCGGCCTGGGGACCTACCAGGGCCGGAAACGGGTGGACCTCAAGGGCGCCTACCTGGTCCCCGGCTTCATCGACGGCCATCTGCACGTGGAGTCCACCCTCCTGGGTCCGGCCCAGTTGGCCCGGGTTCTGGCCCCCCGGGGCACCAGCGCCCTGGTGGCCGACCCCCACGAGATCGCCAACGTCCTGGGCCTGGCCGGGGTGCGGGCCATGCTGGCGGCCAGCCAGGACCTGCCGGTGAGCTTTTTCTTCAACGCCCCCTCCTGCGTGCCGGCCACCCACCTGGAGACGGCCGGGGCGCGCCTGGAGGCCGCCGACTTGGTGGGTCTGCTGGACCACCCCCGTCTGCTGGGCCTGGCCGAGGTGATGAACTTCCCTGGCGTGGTGGCCGGGGATCCCGGGGTGCTGGCCAAGGTGCTGGCCTTCGCCGGCCGACCCATCGATGGCCACGCCCCCTTGCTCTCGGGTCCGGCCCTCAACGCCTATCTGGCCGCCGGGCCAGAGAGCGACCACGAATGCACCTTGGCCGCGGAGGCGGCCGAAAAGCTGAGGCGCGGGATGTGGCTGATGATCCGCGAGGGCACCAGCGCCCACAACCTGGCCGACCTGCTGCCCCTGGTCACCCCGGCCAGCGAGCGCCGCTGCCTGTTGGTCAGCGACGACCGCCATCCCGACACCCTGGCCCATCACGGCCACCTGGACGACATCCTGCGCCTGGCGGTGGCCCAGGGCCTGACGCCCCTGACCGCCCTGCGCCTGGTGACCCTGAACCCGGCCCGGCGTTTCGGCCTGGCCCGGCGCGGCGCGGTGGCCCCGGGCTGGACGGCGGACCTGGTGGTGCTGGATGATCTTAAGGATTTCCGGGTGTTGTCCACCTATCAGGCCGGACGCCTGGTGGCGGCCGAGGGCCAATGCCTGCATCCCTGCGCCACGCCCTTCCCCGATGTCGCCCGGGGGACCATGCGTCTGGGGCCCTTGAGCCTGGACAGCTTCCGGGTCCCGGCCGCCGGACCTCGGGTCCGGGTCATCGGCCTGGTGCCGGGGCAGCTCATCACCGAGCACCTGATCGAGACCACCCCGCAGGTCGATGGATGGCTCACGGCCGACCTCAGCCGGGGCCTGGCCCGGCTGACGGTCATCGAACGTCACACCGGCTCCGGCCACGCCGCCCACGGCCTGGTCAAGGGCCTGGGCCTCAAGGGTGGGGCATTGGCCTCCTCGGTGGCCCACGACAGCCACAACCTGGTGGTGGCCGGCATGGACGAGCGCTCCATGCTCACCGCCGCGGCCCGGGTGCGCGAACTGGGCGGGGGCTTGGTGGCGGCCCTGGGTGAGCGGGTTCTGGCCGAGCTGCCCCTGCCCCTGGCCGGGCTGATGAGCGACTGGGAGCTGCCGCAGGTGCTGGCCGCCCTCGAGAAGCTGCGCGCGGCCAGCGACGTCTTCTGCTCCCATCCCGAGCCTTTCATGCCTCTGTCCTTTGTCTGCCTGCCGGTGATCCCCCACCTCAAGCTCACCGACCAGGGCCTGGTGGATGTGGACGCCTTCGCCCCGGTGGAGTTGTTCCTGCCATGAACCCCAACGACGCGGAGCTGGCCGCATTGGTGGAGATGGCCGGCCGGGGTGGAGGGCTGGCGCCCGAGGCCCTGGCGGCCCAGGCCCGGTTGGAGAGCCACCGCCTGGGCGACGATGCGGCCCTGCGCGGGCAGTT
>JAIUYB010000531.1 GCA_020216625.1 Desulfarculus sp. | reverse complement strand
CGTAGAAGCTGCTGCCCGGCACCGAGGCCACCCCGGTCAGCTCGATCAGCCGCACCGCCAGCTCCAGGTCGTCGGCGCAGCCCAGCCGCTCCAGGAGATCGCCCACCTCGGTCATGATGTAATAGGCCCCGGCCGGCCGGTAAGGCTTGAGGCCGGCGCGGTCCAGGACGCCCAGGAGCTGGTCGCGGGCGCGTTGGTAGGTGGCGGCCAGCCCGGCGTAGTAGTCTTGGCCCAGGCCCAGGGCCATGGCCGCGGCCTCTTGCAGGGGGGCCGGCGCGCCCACGGTCAGGAAATCATGGACCTTGCGCACCGCGCCAGTGACCTCGGGAGGGGTGATGACCCAGCCCACCCGCCAGCCGGTGGCGGAATAGGTCTTGGAGACGCTGTTGATGGTGATGCCCAGGCCTTCCATCCCCGGCAGGGAGGCCGGGGAGAGGTGGCGCGCCCCGTCGTAGAGGATGTGCTCGTAAATCTCGTCGCTGACGCAGTAGCAACGGTGCTCCTGGCAGAGATCGGCCACCAGCTCCAGCTCGGCCCGGGTGAAGACCTTGCCGCTGGGGTTGTGGGGGGTGTTGATCACCACCGCCTTGGTGCGGGGGCCGAAGGCGGCCCGGAGCTCGGCCGGGTCGAAGGTCCAGTCCGGCGGGCGCAGGGTGACGTAGCGCGGGGTGGCCCCGGAGAGCAGGCTATCCGGGCCGTAGTTTTCGTAGAACGGGGCGAAGATCACCACCTCGTCGCCGGGGTTGATCAGGGCCTTCAGGGTGGCGATCATGGCCTCGGTGGCCCCGCAGGTCACGGTGACCTGGGCGTCGGGATCGCAGGCGATGCGGTTGTAGGCCCTGGCCTTGTCCGCGATGGCCTGGCGCAGGCCGGGCGCGCCCCAGGTCACGGCGTATTGATTGACGCCGTCGCGGATGGCCTTGATGGCCGCCTCCTTGATCGGTTCGGGCACGTCCCAGTCCGGGAAGCCCTGGGCCAGGTTGATCCCGTGATATTGATTGCAGATGCGGGTCATCATGCGGATCACCGACTCGGTGAAGCGCCCGGTGAGCTGGTTCAAGGCCTTCATGGTGCCCTCCGCGTGCTGGGGCAGGACCGGCGCTGGGGGTTTTCCGACGGGAAGGATGGATAATCACAATATTGTTCACATCGTGATTAATTTGTGTTTTTCAACACAATGATTCATAATAGCAGAGCCGGCCCAGATGGGGAAGATGACCTAGCATCATGGCGGGAAACGACTCTGGCGTCTATCGGCCGCACCTTCTTGACCAGGACCTGAGCCCCCAGCGCCGCAAGGTGGAATTCGATCCGGCCCAGTTCGGCATGGCCGCGATTTCCATCGAGGTCCTTCATCCGGGCGAGGAAAGCCCGGCCGATTTCTTTTTGCCTCTTTATAACCCCGAGAAGAAGTGCGTGGAGATGTCGCCGGCCTGCACTCAAGGCGAGGTCTTCAAGACCGCCTGGCGCGAACGGCTCTTGGCGGCCAACCTCACCACGGTTTACGTGCCCCTGGACCAGGCCGGCAGCGTGACCACCTACTTCTGCCACCTGGCCGAGCAGTTGATGCGCGACTCATCGCGGCCCATGCGGGAGAAGCGCCAGGTGGTGCGGGAGGTGGCCTGCCTCAACCTGCGCAGCCTGTTCGCCTCGGACCTGTCCTCCCGCTCCCTGCGGCAATCCCTGGACCAGACCCGGGAGCTGGTGACGGTGCTGGGATCGGAGCCGCAACTGCTTCAGGGTTTGGGCGAGCTGTTGCGCTCGGACGTGGACATCTTCAACCATTGCGTCAACGTCTGCATGATCGCCATGGCCTTCGGCCGTTTCTTGGACCTCACCCGCGACTCGGTGCTGCAACTGGGCACCGCCGGGATGCTGCACGATCTGGGCTATTCCGCCACCTCCAATAGCATCCTGCGCAAGCCCGACAGCCTCAACGCCGAGGAGTGGCGGGTGGTGCGCCAGCATCCGGTCAAGGGCTACAAATTGCTGATGTCCGTGGCCACGGTGAGCTACGAGGTGCTCTCGGCGGTGCAGCACCACCACGAGAACTGGAACGGTGGCGGCTATCCCGCTGGTTTGAGCGGCGAACGCATCCCCCGCCTGGCCCGGGTGCTGCGGGTGGTGGACGCCTTCGACGCCATGACCAGCCAACGCTCCCACCGCCGGGCCTGCACCGCCTTCGACGCCGCCAGCCAGATCATGACCGGGGCCGGGACCCTGTTCGACCCCCGCCTGGCCACCGGCTTCGTGCGCTTTCTGGCCGAGAACTTCGTGGCCAGCAACTAAACCGGCCCCAAAAAAACACTACCATGACCCGCGCGGCGCCCTGGGAAAAAAGAAAAAATAATTGCGCACAAGTTGTGAAGCGTCTTGCCGGGCCATCATTCCATTGCTATCGTAGTGCTAGAGAAAATTAATATCGCCACCGATAAGATCGCCAGGAGCGGTCAACACAAGGAGGAAGACCATGGCCCGGACCTTACGCGTTCTGTTGTTGGCGGCGCTGGCCGTGGTCCTTTTGGGGTCCCCGGCCCGGGCGGCCTATGTGGAGTTCGCCAGCCTGCTGGGCACCGGCTTTTCCGCCCCCAGCGGAACAAGCCCCGGCCACGCCCTGGAC
>JAIUYB010000530.1 GCA_020216625.1 Desulfarculus sp. | reverse complement strand
AGGCCATCCGGCCCCCGGCCCTTTGCCAGAGCTTGATGCCGTGTCCGTCGCGCACGTCGAAGAACTTTAGCTCCCGGCCGGCGTCGTCGTAGACCACCCGGCCGTCGGTGAGCACCCCGTCCACGTCCAGCACCAGCATCCGTACCCGGGCCGCCCGCGCCGCCGCCGTCAAGAGCGCCATGCCTTAGTCCTCCCGCCGAACCAGGGCGTGGATGGCCTGGAGCCGTCGCAACAGGGCTTCCACCTGGGCCAGGGGCAGGCTGTTGGGTCCGTCGCAGAGGGCGGCCTCGGGCCGGGGGTGGACCTCCAGGAAGACCGCGTCCGCGCCGGCGGCCACCGCCGCCTGGGCCAAGGGGGCGATGAAGCTCCGGTCCCCGCCGCTGCAGCTACCCTGGCCGCCGGGCAGTTGCACGCTGTGGGTGGCGTCGAAGACCACCGGACAGCCGAAGGCGCGCATCTGGTCAAAACCGCGCATGTCCACCACCAGGTTGTTGTAGCCAAAGCTGTAGCCGCGCTCGGTGAGCCAGACCTGGCGGTTGCCGGCCTCCAGGACCTTGCCCAGGATCGGCCCCACGTCGTGGGGGGCCACGAACTGGCCCTTCTTGACGTTGATCACCCGGCCGGTGGCGGCCGCGGCCAGCAGGAGGTCGGTCTGGCGACAGAGAAAGGCCGGGATTTGCAATACGTCCAGCACCGTGGCCGCGGCCTCGGCCTGGGCCGGGGTGTGGATGTCGCTGATCACCGGCAGGCCGGTTATCCGCCTGATCTCGGCCAGGACCCTGAGGCCCTCCTCCAGGCCCGGCCCCCGGAAGCTGGTGACGCTGGTGCGGTTGGCCTTGTCGAAGCTGGCCTTGAAGATCAAGGGCAGGTCCAGGCGCTGGGCCACGGCCTTCAGATCCTGGGCGATGGCCAGGGTCAACTCCGGGGTCTCGATGACGCAAGGCCCGGCGATGACGAAGAATTCCTCGCGGCCGAAGCGCCGACCGCCCAAGCTGACTTCGTTAAGTGGCCCCTGGCTCATGACTTGGCCTGCCCCTCGTGGCTGTGGCGCACCGCGGCCCGGATGAAGTCGCGGAACAGGGGGTGGGGGTTCATGGGCCGGCTCTTGAACTCGGGGTGGAACTGGCAGCCCAGGAACCAGGGATGGCCCTTGAGCTCCACGATCTCCACCAGCTCGCCGTCCGGGCTGGTGCCGCCGATGACCAGGCCCTTGGCCTCCAGTTCGGCCCGGAAGGCGTTGTTGAATTCATAGCGGTGGCGGTGGCGCTCGCTGATCTCCTCGGTCTTGTAGGCCTTGTGGGCCAAGGTGCCCTCCACCAGCTTGCAGGGGTAGGCCCCCAGGCGCATGGTGCCGCCCATGTCGCTGAGTTCGTCGCGCTTTTCGATCTTCTGGGAGCGGTAGTCGAACCACTCGCGCATCAGGTAGATGACGGGGTAGGGGGTGTTGGGGTCGATCTCCGAGGTGTGGGCCTCGGGCCAGCCCACCACGTGGCGGGCGAACTCCACCACCGCCATGTGCATGCCGTAGCAGATACCGAAATAGGGGATGTTGCGCTCGCGGGCGTACTGGACCGCCTTGATCTTGCCCTCCACCCCGCGCGCGCCAAAGCCGCCGGGCACCAGGATGCCGTCGGCCCCCTTGATCTCCTCCAGACCCTCGCGCTCCACCTTTTCGGAGTCCACGTAGCGGATGTTGACCCGGCAGTTGTTGGCCACCCCGCCGTGGGTCAGGGCCTCGTTGAGGCTCTTGTAGGATTCCTTGAGGTCCACGTACTTGCCCACCATGGCGATGGTGACCTCGTGGACCGGGTTTTTCAGGCGGTAGACCAGGTCCTCCCAGTTCTGGAGGTGGGGGGCCCGGGTCCAGATGCCCAGCTTGCGGCAGATCTGCTCGTCCAGGCCCTGCTCGTGGAACTTCAGCGGCACCTCGTAGATGTGGTCCACATCCACCGCGGTGATGACCGCCTCGGGCTCCAGGTTGCAGAAGAGGCCGATTTTCTCCTTGAGCGAGCGCGACAGCGGCTGCTCGGTGCGGCAGAGCAGGATGTCGGGCTGGATGCCCACCCGTCTGAGCTCGCTGACCGAGTGCTGGGTGGGCTTGGTCTTCAGCTCGCCGGCGGTCTTGATGTAGGGCACCAGGGTCAGGTGGATATAGAGGACGTTCTCCTTGCCCACGTCGGCCCGGAACTGGCGGATGGCCTCCAGGAAGGGCAGGCCCTCGATGTCGCCCACCGTGCCGCCGATCTCCACGATGCACAGGTCGTTGCCGTTCACCGCCGCCAGCACCGAACGCTTGATCTCGTCGGTGACGTGGGGAATGATCTGCACCGTGCCGCCCAGGTAGTCGCCCCGGCGTTCCTTGGTGATGACGTTGTAATAGATCGAGCCGGTGGTGTGGTTGCACTTCTGGCTGATTTTGGCGTTGGTGAAGCGCTCGTAGTGGCCCAGGTCCAGGTCGGTCTCGGCCCCGTCGTCGGTGACAAAGACCTCGCCGTGCTGGAAGGGGTTCATGGTGCCGGGGTCCACGTTGACGTAGGGATCGAGCTTCTGCATGACCACGGTCAGGCCGCGGGCCTCCAGGAGCGCGCCGATGGAGGCGGCGGCCAGGCCCTTGCCTAGG
>JAIUYB010000529.1 GCA_020216625.1 Desulfarculus sp. | reverse complement strand
GGGCCTCGTCCGGCGGGGCCGGGACGGTCGGGCCGGCGAGGTTCTGGTCAGCGGCCCAGGCCGGGGTCGGCAGGGCGCCGAGCAGCGCCGCCACCAGGGCCAGGCGCGCCAGGCTGGCGATGGAAAATTTACGCCGTAGAGTGGGGAGCATGGGGTGTTTCGGCTCCTGGCAAGGCGTGACGCGCCGGCGGTCGGTCCGGCCGGCGACCATAAATCTACCCTCACCCAACCGGCCCGGCAATGGCGCCGCCCAGGGAACTGGCGGCCAAGGCCGGGGCCGGGTCCGGCCTAACCATATAATAACCTCGGCGCTTTGGCGCGGCCGCCCGTGCATTTTTCGCTTTACCGACGCCAACGCATTTGCTAAAAAGGATGCAATCGGTTCCCTAGGGGACAGGTTCGCGGCCAGGTGCTTCGGTCCGCCGCCGGCCGGTCCCCGCCTCCCGCCCGGGCAGGCCAAGTCCCTCGCATTCATCGGGGCCGAACCGCCCGCGCAACCCACGCGCTCGGGCCGTCAGACAAGGCGTTGCATTCGCCACTTCCCCCAACCGCCTGGTGAGGAAGCATGAATATCCGACATTGCCTACTGATCACCCCCCTGGTCCTGGCCCTGGCCGGCTGCGCCACCACCGGCGGCGAGCGGGCCGATCTATCAAGCGATTCCGACCGGCCAACCGCCCAGCAGGCCCCGGCCAAACGTCCCAGCAAGGCCGAAATCCAGGCCCGGGTGGTGCAGGAGCTGATCCAGCTCGGCGAGCGCGACCCTGGCCAGAGCCAGGCCAAGCCCGAGGCCGAGGGCTCCATCACCTACGACATCCCCATCACCATCAACGACCAAGTCGAGTACTTCATCGACTACTTCCAGACCAAGATTCCCAAACGCTTTCGCCTCTACCTCAGCCGCTCCACCCGCTACGAGGCGGTGATGCGCGGCATCCTGAAGGAATACGGCCTGCCCGAGGACCTGCTCTACCTGGCCCTGATCGAGAGCGGCTTCTCCTGCCAGGCGGTCAGCAGCGCCCAGGCGGTGGGCCCCTGGCAGTTCATCAAGGCCAGCGGGGTCCGCTTCGGCCTGAAAATCGACTATTACGTCGACGAGCGCCAGGACCCGGTCAAGTCCACCCACGCCGCCGCCAAGTACCTGCGCGAGCTCTATAACGAATTCGGATCCTGGTACCTGGCCGCCGCCGCCTACAACGCCGGCGAGAACAAGATCCGCCGCGCCCTGTCGCGCTACCAGGCCAGCGACTACTGGACCATCAGCCACCATCAGCGCGATTATCTGGCCAACGAGACCAAGGAATACGTGCCCCGGATGATCGCGGCGGCGCTGATCGCCAAGGAGCCGGCCAAGTACGGCTTCGGCGACATCGAATACGAGCCGCCCATGGTCTTCGACGAGATCCAGGTCCACCCCGGGGTCTCCTTGAGCGCGGTGGCCAAGGCAGCCGGGCTGGCGGCCAGCGACTTGGCCAACCTCAACCCCGAGCTGAAGCACGGGGCCACGCCGCCCAACGGCCAGATGTACACCCTGCGGGTGCCCCAGGGGCAGGCCGACCGCGTGGCCGCCGTCTACGCCCAACTCTCCCCGGCCGAGCGCAACCACCGCTTCGGCCCGGCGGTGGTGGTGGCCCAGAAGGGCGACACCCTGGTCAGCCTGGCCCGGGCCCACAACATGTCCCTGCCCATGCTGGCCTCGCTCAACCCGCGCTTGAACACCAAGAAGCCCCTGCGCTCCGGCCAGAGGGTGATCATCTCCAGCGGCGGCCAATCCGAACCGGTGCGCCTGGCCAGCGCCGCCCGCCAGCCCGCCACCACGGTCCTGGCCCCGGCCGCCCACAACAGCCGCAAGATCGTTCACACCGTGCAGAAGGGCGACACCCTGTGGTCCATCGCCCAGACCTACAACATCGACCACAAGGACATCGCGCGCTGGAACGGCGAGTCCGACTTCAAGCTGATGATCGGCCAGCAACTGGCGCTCTACATCCCCCAGGCCAAGGCCGAGGCCAAGGTGGAGACCAAGACCGCCGCCCGGGTGACCCGGGAGCAGGCCAGCGAGTTGACCTATCAGGTGCGCAAAGGCGACACCCTGGGGGCCATCGCCAAGCGCTTCAACGTCAACCCCGGCGACCTCAAGCGCTGGAACAAGCTGCGGGGCGACAGCCTCTCCATCGGCGACAAGCTCACCGTGCGCAAGGAGCGCAACTCCTAAGCCGGCGCGACCCCAGCCAGACCACGGGCCGGTCCCCACGCGGGGCGGCCCGTTTTTATTGCTGGCGATGGATTGGGTTTCAGTTCGCCTATTGGTCGAGCCAGGGAGAAATCGGGGGGTTTCCAGGCTAAGCGAGGATCGTTTTATTTGCACGCAGCAAGGTGTTGGAAATATTCTTCGCGCGACATGCCGGCGGTTCGCATGTTGGCGTGGATGATATCCACGCCAACGGAGTTGTATTTGGGAATGATGATTGGTCGCAAGGTTCCCGGCCGGCTATAGCTACTGTGGTCACCCACTTCCCGCTCAAAGACATACCCAGCCCGCTGGAAGATGCATTCCAGCACCTTCCAGGAGGTGGCTACTAGGCGTGGCACCCCACGCTGCCCGCAACATGGTTGACCA
>JAIUYB010000528.1 GCA_020216625.1 Desulfarculus sp. | reverse complement strand
CCGCACCATCCAGGGGGTCTTCGCCGCCCTGATCATGCCGGTTTCCATGGCCATGGTGGCCGACCTGGCTCCGGGCGGATTCGAGGGCCGCAGCTTCGGGACCTTCAACACCTGGTTTTTGCTGGGCTTCGGGGTGGGACCGGTCATCGGCGGCCTGGTCTATGACCTCTACGGCGTCCAGGCCAACTTCCTCCTGATGTCCGGGCTGTGTTGCCTCAGCCTGGGGCTCATCGTCTGGTTGGTGCGCGAGGTCCCGGCCGACCAGCGGGTGCGCGAGGCCACCGGCTGGACCCAACAATTGGCCCTCTTGCGCTCGCCGGGCATGGCCGCCATCTGCCTGTGCCGGGTGGGCCAGGCCTTCGGCATGGGGGCCTACATCGCCTTTCTGCCGGTGTTGGGCGCGGGCCAGGGCTGCAGCAACGCCCAGGTGGGGCTTTTGTTGACCATCAACTCCCTGGTGATGACCGGCCTGCAACCCCTCGCCGGCCGCCTGGCCGACCGCTGGCCCCGCCTGAGCATGGCGGTGGGGGCCACCCTGCTGGCCGCCCTGGGCAAGGGCCTGATGCCCCTGGCCGGCGGCTTCCCCCTGCTCCTGGTTTTCAATATCCTGGAGGGCGTGGGCTCCGGCCTGGCCCTGCCGCCCCTGACCGCCCTGGTCACCGTGCGCGGCCGGGCCCACGGCGCGGGCATGGGCCTGACCATGGGGCTTTTCACCATGGCCATGAGCTTCGGGGTGCTCTGCGGCCCCATCCTGGCCGGCTGGCTGGCCGACCTCTGGGGCATGAACACCCCCTTCTTCCTCTCGGCCCTGGCCGGCGCGGCCGGGGCCGCCGCGCTGTGGTTCATGAACCCGGACCACCCCGCTCCCGAACCCCTGGCCGGCCGGCGGACCTGAGGCCCCCCGCGCCTGGTCCGCCCTCGCCTTGACTTCCACCCCGGCTGTGGGTACATTCGTAATCTGTCTCGTTCACGGCCTTTTCTGGGGTAGTCCGGCATGCAGTACGAAGCCGTCATCGGGCTGGAGGTCCACGCCCAGCTGCTGACCCACAGCAAGATCTTCTGCGGGTGCGCCAACCAGTTCGGCTCGCCGCCCAACACCAACGTCTGTCCGGTCTGCCTGGGCATGCCCGGCACCCTGCCGGTGCTCAACCGCAAGGTGGTGGAGTTCAGCATCCGGGCCGGCCTGGCCACCCATTGCGCCATCGCCCCCAAAAGCGTCTGGGCCCGCAAGAACTACTTCTACCCGGACCTGCCCAAGAACTACCAGATCAGCCAGTACGAGCTGCCCCTGTGCACCGGCGGCTATCTCGACATCGAGGTGGAGGGCCAGACCCGGCGCATCGGCATCACCCGCATCCACATGGAGGAGGACGCCGGCAAGCTGATCCACGACCCGGCCCAGCCGGTCAGCTACGTGGACCTCAACCGCACCGGCACTCCGCTCATGGAGATCGTCAGCGAGCCGGACCTGCGCACGCCCGAGGAGGCGGCCGCCTACCTCAAGGCCCTGCGCGACATCCTGGTCTACCTGGAGATCTGCGACGGCAACATGGAGGAGGGCTCCTTCCGCTGCGACGCCAACATCAGCCTGCGCCCGGTGGGCCAGGCCGAGTTCGGCACCCGGGCCGAGCTGAAGAACATGAACTCCTTCCGCAACGTGCAAAAGGCCCTGGAGTACGAGATCCGCCGTCAGCGCGCGGTGCTGGACGACGGCGGCAGCGTGATCCAGGAGACCCGGCTCTGGGACGCCGGCGCCAACAAGACCCTGAGCATGCGCGGCAAGGAAGAGGCCCACGATTACCGCTACTTCCCCGATCCCGACCTGCTGCCGCTGATCGTGGAGCCGGCCTGGGTGGAGGAGATACGGGCCGGCCTGCCCGAGCTGCCCGACAAAAAACGCCGGCGCTTCGAAGAACAGTACGGTCTGCCGGCCTACGACGCCGGGGTGCTGACCATGAGCCGGCCGCTGGCCGACTACTTCGAGGCCGTGGCATCCGCCTGCGGCGCGCCCAAGGCCGCCAGCAACTGGATCATGAGCGAGCTTATGGGCGCGCTCAACGCCGAGGGCAAGGAGATCACCGCCAGCCCCATCGCCGCCGGCCAACTGGCCGAGCTGATTCGCATGGTGGAGTCCGGCGAGCTCTCCGGCAAGCTGGCCAAGCAGGTTTTCGCCGAAATGATGGCCAGCGGCCAGGATCCCGGCGCGGTGGTGGCCGCCAAGGGCCTCAAGCAGGTCTCCGACGAGGGCCCCCTGCGCGAGCTGCTGCAAAAGATCTTCGCCGCCAACCCCGGCCAAGTCGAACAATACAAGGCCGGCAAGGACAAGCTCCTGGGCTTCTTCGTGGGCCAGGTGATGAAGGAAACCAAGGGCCAGGCCAACCCCCAGGTGCTCAACGACCTGGTGAAAAAGATGCTGAGCGAATAAGAGGCAGCGAAGAAGGCAAGAGATTCGCGGGGGAACCCTTTTGGTGTCCCAAAAGGGTTCCCCCGCACCCCCTCCCAAAAAGACGGGTGTGGAAGTCGGCCAAGTTCGGGTCCCTGCCTGGCGAAAACTGGGCGGGGAAAATGACAACGATTCGATACTTCTGGCCTCGGAACCCATCCGGGGATAACATTGGCTCCATG
>JAIUYB010000527.1 GCA_020216625.1 Desulfarculus sp. | reverse complement strand
GGGGATAACCCCCGTCCCTACGAAAGCGGTGAGCGCAGGGGATCCCGCCTGGGTGGGGTGACGCCCCTGTCGATGGTTTTCCTTCCACGACCATTTTCCCTTGGCTGGACGAAGAGCGATGAGCGACAAGAAGATAGAAAAGATAGTGCTGGCCTACTCCGGCGGCTTGGACACCAGCGTGATCCTGACCTGGCTCAAGGAGAACTACCGCTGTGAGGTGGTGGCCTTCTGCGCCGACCTGGGCCAGGGCGAGGAACTGGACCCGGTGCGGGAAAAGGCCATGAAGACCGGGGCTTGCGCGGTATATATCGACGACCTGCGCGAGGAGTTCGTGCGCGACTACGTCTTCCCCGCCTTCCGGGCCGGGGCCATCTACGAGACCCAGTACCTCCTGGGCACCAGCCTGGCCCGGCCGCTGATCGCCAAGCGCCAGGTGGAGGTGGCCCGCCTGGAGGGCGCCCAGGCCGTGGCCCACGGGGCCACCGGCAAGGGCAACGACCAGGTGCGCTTCGAGCTGACCTTCCAGGCCCTGGCGCCGGACCTCAAGATCGTGGCCCCCTGGCGGGAGTGGGATCTCAATTCCCGCGAGGTGCTGGTGGCCTACGCCGAAAAGCACGGCATCCCGGTGCCGGTGACCAAGGCCCGGCCCTGGTCCAGCGACCGCAATTTGCTGCACATCTCCTTCGAGGGCGGGATCCTGGAAGACCCCTGGGCCAACCCGCCGGAGGAGATGTTCGTGCTCAGCGTCTCGCCCGAGGCCGCCCCGGACCAGCCGGAGGAGATCGTCATCGACTTCGAGCGCGGCGACCCGGTGGCCATCGACGGCCAGCCCCTCTCCCCGGCCAAGCTCCTGGCCCGCCTGAACGAGTTGGGCGGCCGCCACGGCATCGGCCGGGTGGATCTGGTGGAAAACCGCTACGTGGGCATGAAGAGCCGCGGGGTCTACGAGACCCCGGGCGGCACCATCCTGCGCCAGGCCCACCTGGCCCTGGAGTCGCTCTGTCTGGACCGCGAGGTGCTGCGCCTGCGCGACAACCTGGTGCCCCAGTACAGCGAGCTGGTCTACTACGGGTATTGGTTCTCCCCGGAGATGGAGCTGTTGCAGTCCTTCATGGACCAGGCCCAGGCCCCGGTCTCGGGCTCGGTGCGCCTGAAGCTCTACAAGGGCAACGTGATCGTCCTGGGCCGGCGCTCGCCCAACAGCCTCTACCGGCCAGACATCGCCACCTTCGAGGCCGACACCGTCTACAACCAGGCCGACGCCACCGGCTTCATCCGCCTCAACGGCCTGCGCCTGCGCATCCGCCACGCCCTGCGCGCCAGCCAGGGCCAGGCCGACTAGGTCCGGACGGGGGTCATGAGCGACCAGGCCAGCCAAAAGCAGTGGGGCGGGCGATTCACGGAGCCCACCCACGAACTGATGGAGCGGATCAACGCCTCCATCTTTTTCGACCGCCGGCTCTACGTCCAGGACATCCGGGCCAGCCAGGCCCACGCCGCCATGCTGGCCCGCCAGGGCATCCTGAGCCTGGACGACACCGTGGCCATCATCCAGGGCCTGGACCAGGTCAAGCAGGAGATCGAGGCCGGGGAGATGGAGTGGCGGGTGTCCCTGGAGGACATCCACACCCATGTGGAGGCGCGGCTCCGGGAGCTGATCGGCGAGGCCGCCGGACGGCTGCACACCGCCCGCAGCCGCAACGACCAAGTGGCCACCGACCTGCGCCTGTGGGTGATGCAGGCCTGCCGCGACCTGGACCAGGCCCTGATGGAGTACCAGCGGGCCCTGGTGGACCTGGGCCAGGCCCACGCCGGGGCCATCATGCCGGGCTACACCCACCTCCAGCGGGCCCAGCCGATTCTATTCGCCCACCACCTGCTGGCCTACGTGGAGATGGCCTGGCGCGACCGCGAGCGTCTGGCCGATTGCTATCGCCGCACGGCGGTGCTGCCCCTGGGCGCGGCGGCCCTGGCCGGCACCACCCATCCCATCGATCCCTTCGCGGTGGCCCAGGACCTGGGCTTCTCGGGCGGGGCCTGCGGCAACTCCCTGGACGCGGTGAGCGACCGTGACTTCGCGGCCGAGCTCTTGTTCATCCTGACCCTGTGCCAGGTGCATCTGTCGCGCCTGGCCGAGGAGCTGATCCTCTGGTCCACCAGCGAGTTCGGTTTCATCCGCCTGTCCGACGCCTTCACCACCGGCAGCTCCATCATGCCCCAGAAGAAGAACCCCGACGCGGCCGAGCTGATCCGGGGCAAGACCGGGCGGGTGCTGGGCGACCTGGTGGCCCTGCTGACGGTGCTCAAGGGCCTGCCGCTGGCCTATAACAAGGACTTGCAGGAGGACAAGGAGCCGGTCTTCGACGCGGTGCAGACGGTGTTGGACTGCCTTAGGGTCCTGGCCCCGATGCTGGCCGGGGCCACGGTGCGCGAGGAGGCCATGGCCCAGGCGGTCAAAGAGGGCTTCTTGAACGCCACCGAACTGGCCGACTATCTGGCCGCCAAGGGGATGCCCTTCCGCCAGGCCCACGAGATCGCCGGCCGGGCGGTGCGCTTGGCCGAACAGAGCGGCCGCGCCCTGGAAGATTTGACCCTTGAGGAGTACAAGTCCCTGTCTTCTGTGATAGAAG
>JAIUYB010000018.1 GCA_020216625.1 Desulfarculus sp. | reverse complement strand
GCTGACCGGCGCGGGCTGGGCCATCCGGGCGGCGGGGCGGATCAAGCCCGGCCGGGCGGACGGCCAGGATCCCGCCGGAGTGCTGGCCCTGCTGGCCCGCCTCGGCCTCCGGGGTCGGCAGCGCCCCTCCCACCCTGCGCCGCCTGACCTCCTGTCCGGATTTTTACTCGGATCCCATGATGGTTAGGCACATGTCCGCCCCACCCCGTATCAGTATTGTTATCACCGCCCTGGAAAAAGGCCTGTCGGGCTTGGCCGAGGGACTGGCCCAGGTTATTCAGTCGGGTGACGAGGTGCTCCTGGCCAGCCGCGATCCCATCTGGCTCTCTCGGGCCCAGGATCTGGCCCGCCAAGCGGGACCCGGCCATCAGGCCCTGGTGGGTGGCCGCGCCCAGGCCGCCAACCAAGCCCGGGGCGAGGTGATCCTGTTCCTGGAGGCGGATTGGCGTCCCCAGCCGGCCCTGTTGGACGCGGTGCGCGTGGCCTTCACCCAGCCCGAGCCGCCAGCGGCGTTGGCCCTGCCCCTGGGTCTGGTCTCCCCGGCCTCGCCCTGGGCCGACCTGGCCGGCCTGGACCTCGCCTGGGACCAGCAACGTCTGGGGCCGCCCCAGGACTGCGGCTTGGCCGTGGCTCGGAGGGAGCTTTTGGCCGCTGGCGGCCTGGACCCGGACCGGGAACCGGGCGGGGCGGACTTGTTCGGCCTGTGGCTACGGTTGGAGGAGATGGGCCGGCCCCTGGCCGAGTTGGAGCGGGCCGAGCTGCGCCTACCAGCCCCGGCGGGGTTCTGGGGGGCCATGGAACTGGCCTGGGACCGCGCCCGCCGGCTCTATTCCCGCCTGCGCCTGGGCGGCCCGGCGCGCAGGGGCGTGGGGAACGTGGCTCTGCAGGTGGGTCTCTGGCTCCTGGCCCTGGGTCTGCTGGCGGCCTTCGCCACCGCGCGCCAGCCGGAACGCGGCCTGAGCCTGGCGGCCATTTGCCTGCTTTTGTTGTACTATAGCAACCGGTCCTGGCTGCGTTGGCTGGGGGATGGCCGTCCCGATCTCCTGGGCCGGGCTCTCGTCTATGGTCTGCTCCGCCCATTGGCCTGGCTGGGGGGGATGCTGACCGGGCTTGGCGAGCGGCTGGGGGGCAAGGCCTAGCCTCCCGGTGTCCGTGGCCATTGACAATCCGGCCTAGCCTGGCCTATCAGGTAAAATGCATAGGCAATCCTGCTCCGAGGAGACCAAGGTGAACCCCATCGTCCGCTGTCTGGCCCGCATCGCTTTGTTCATCCTGGCGGCGACCCTGGTCGGTCCGCTCCTGGCCCCCCTCCCAACCTTGGCCGCCCCCGCCCCGGGCCAGCTCACCCTGGACCAGGCCATCGCCAAGGCCCTGGCCTATTCGCCCAACTTGGCCGCGGCCAAGGAGGACCTGGCCGCGGCCGACCTCCAGCGCCAGGAAAGCCAGACCTACTTCCTGCCTTCGCTGGGCACCTCCTATTCATACCAAGCCGACCAGAACGCCAAGATCAGCCGCACCCCCTGGGGTCCGATCATCAGCAGCGCCGAGAACACCTACCTGTGGTCCACCACCCTCACCCAACCCCTGTTCACCGGCTTGCGCCTCTCCAGCAGCTATCGCCTGGCCGACTTGGGGGTGGACGTGGCCGAGATGCAGGTGCGCCTGGCGGTGCTGGACGTGGCGCTCGCGGTCAAGGAGGCGTTTTTCGACTACCTGCGCGCCCAGAAGGCCGAGGAGGTGGCCAAGCAGGCGGTGGTGCAGCTCACCAGCCACCTCAAGACCGCCCAGGACTTCCACGAGGTGGGCATCATCCCCATCAACGACGTGCTCAAGGTCGAGGTGGAGTTGGCCAACGCCCAACAACAGGAGGTCACGGCCAACAACGCCACCAGCGTCTCCCGCAGCCGGCTCAACACCCTGCTGGGCCTGCCGGTGGACGGCGAGTTGGAGGTGGAGGACATTCTGAGTTTTCACGAGGTGCCCATCACCTATGACGAGGCCCGCGCCACGGCCCGCGAGCAGCGGCCGGAGCTCAAGGCCCTGGACCTGCGCCTGATGCAGTCAGACCAGTCCATCATCCAGGCTCAGAGTTATTACTACCCCCAGCTCAACCTGCAGGGCTCCTATAATTTCATGAGCGATTCGCCGGAGCTGGGCGATTCCAACGTCTACGACGCCAGCGGCTGGCAGGTGATAACCCGCCTGGACTGGACCTTCTGGGAGTGGGGGCGCACCACCCACCAAGTGGGGCAGCGCCGGGCCCAGAAACGCCGGCTAGAAAACACCCGTCGCGACACCCAGGACCAGGTGGATCTCCAGGTGAAGCAATATTACCTGGCCCTGCACGATGCCGAGAAGAACATCGCCACCGCCAAGGCCTCCATCCGTTCGGCCCAGGAGCACTACCGCATCACCCTGGAGCGCTTCAAGGAGCAACTGACCACCAACACCGAGGTGCTGGACGCCCAGACCCTCCTGACCCAGGCCCAGAACAACTATTTCACCTCCCTGACCATTTACAATGTGGCCGAGGCCCGCCTGCGCCGGGCCATGGGCGGCGGCCTGCCCTCGGGCCAGGAGATGCCGGCCGAGGCTCAGCCCGACGATCCCCAGAAACGCGGTCTCTTTTCGCGCTGGCTGGCCCTGCCCCGCCCGGGCCAGAGCCGTTAGGCCGGATGCGGGCCCCGCCCCATCCCGCTCCGGCCCCGAAATGGGCGCCATGATCCTGCTCTCGCGCGTGGCCAAACGCTATCCCGGACGCCAGGCACCAGCCCTGGAACGGGTGGACTTGCACGTGCCGCCTGGCCAGTTCGTATATCTGACCGGCCCCTCGGGCGCGGGTAAGACCACCCTGCTGCGGCTTTTGTTCGCGGCCGAGGCCCCCAGTTCGGGGGTGGTCAAGGTGGGAGGCTCCGACCTGGGCCGGCTCAAACAGTCCCAGATTCCCTTGCTGCGGCGCAAGATCGGGGTCATTTTCCAGGATTTCAAGCTGATCCAGGGACGCAGCGTCTTCGAGAACGTGGCCCTGGCCCTGCGGGTGGCGGGGATCAACGGCCGCCAGCTTCCGGGCCGGGTGGAGGAGGTGTTGCGCCGGGTGGGGCTCTGGGAGCAGGCCCGGACCTTGGCTGGCGACCTCAGCGGCGGGGAGCAGCAACGGGCGGCGGTGGCCCGGGCCCTGGTGGGGCGGCCGCCCCTGTTGCTGGCCGACGAGCCCACCGGCAACCTAGACCCGGACAGCGCCCGGGAGGTGATGCGCTTGATTCTGGAGGCCCATGGCCGGGGAGCCACGGTGCTGGTGGCCACCCACGATCCGGCCCTCTTGGGCTTGGTGCAGGGGGCCCGGGTGGTGCGCCTGAGGGCTGGCCGCCTGGAGGAAGGCGCATGAGGGCGGGCGACGGGGCGTTCCGGCGGGCCTGGCGGCAGATGCGCGAGGATCCCTGGCTCCAGGGCGTGGCCCTGACCAGTCTCACCGTGGCCCTGGCCATTCTGGGGGCCTACCTGAATCTCTACCTCAACCTTCAGCAGGCGGCCCAGCGCGCATCCCTGGGACCGGGTCTGATCCTGGCCCTGCCCGATTCCGCCCCCTTGAACCAGGCCCAGGCCCTGGCCCGGGAGCTGGGCGCGCTCACCGCGGTGGAGCGGGTGACGGTGGTGGACCAGGCTCAGGCCCTGGAGCGCCTGCGCCAGCAACTGGGCCCGGACCAGGACCTGTTGGCCGGACTGGAGGGCAACCCCCTACCGGCCACGGTGGAGTTGCGCCTGCGTCCCGGCGCGGACGTGGAGGTGCTGGCCCAGAGTCTGCGCGGTCGACCGGAGGTGGCCCAGGTGGTCACCAGCCGTCCCTGGTTGCGGGGGCTCTTGCAGGCCCAGGCCACCCTGACCACCCTGGGATTGGCCCTGGGGGTGCTACTCTTCGCCGGGGTGGTGCTCTTGGTGGTGAACACCGTGCGTCTGGCGGTGCACCTGCGGCGCAACCAGTTGGAGGTGCTGGACCTGGTGGGCGCCACCGGGGCCTACGTGCGCTGGCCCTTCGTGCTGGAGGCGATGCTCCAGGCGGTGGTGGCGGCCATGGCCGCCTCGCTCCTGGTCTGGGGCCTGTTTAGGCTGCTGGCCGCGCCGGCGCCCCTGCCCCTTGGCCTGGACTTGTCCGACCTGCTGGGCTTCTCCTGGCGCACCGGCTTGGTGCTGGCCGCCCTGGCGGCGGTGGCGGGGGCCCTGGGTGGCTTGTGGGGGGTGGGCCGGGCCCTGCGTCCCCGGGACCTGGCGTGACCTCCGCCTTGCCCCGCGCCATCGTCCTTGTGCTGGCCGGTCTTCTGCTGGCCGCGATCCCCGCCCTTTCCGGCCGGGCCGAGACCCCTCAGCACGCCGCCCAGGAGCTGCGCCAACGTCTGGACGCCGCCCTGGACGAGCAGCAAAACCTGCGCGCCGGACTGGCCGCCCAGGAGATGGAGTTAACCCGTCTGGAGCGGGAAATCAGGGCCAGCCAGGAGCGTCTGGTGGAATTGAACCGCCAAGAAACCGAAATCCAGCACCAATTACCAGCGCTGCAAGAGCGACAGCGGAGTTTGACCGCCGAGCTGGCCCTGGCCCGGCGGCGCTACGGACTGGGGCTGAAGGCCCTCTATCTTCAAGGACCGGCCCTCAACCGGGCCCTGCTCTCCACCGCCACCGACTTCAACGACGCCCTGGTGCGCAGCCAATCCCTGGCCTGGCTGGCCCAGGATCTGCGCCGCCGGCTCAACGCGCTCCAGGCCCAGGCCGAGGTTCTGGAGGCCACCGAGGGCCAGTTGGCCCAGCGGCGGCAGGAGATCATTAATTTAAAGCTTAGCATGAAGGAACACACTATCAACTTGGAAACGCTGCGCATATCGCGCATGGAAATCATGGACGATCTGGCTCGACGCAGCCAGGCCCTGGCCCAGAACCTGCAAACCTTGCAAGAGGCCCAGGAGCGTCTGGCCCGCACCTTCGCCCTGCCTCCGGGGGCCTTCGCCGGGCGCGAGGCCGGCTTGGGCGGCGACGCCCTGGCCGCCAGAGTGCGCTCCACCGCCCCGGTGCGTGGACAGGTGGTGGGGCGCGGAGAGGACGAACGGCCGGGTCTGATCATCCAGGCCCCGCCCGGAGCCCCGGTGCGCGCGCCCTGGGAGGGAACGGTGGTGCATGCCGCGCCCCTGTCCGGCTATGGCCTGGTGTTGGTCTTGGACCATGGCGCCCGGGTCCACACCGTGCTGGCCCATCTGGGCCGATTGCGGGCCGAGGCCGGGCAAAAGGTGGCGGCCGGACAGGTGGTGGGCCAGGTGGACGACAGCGGCCGCCTCTATCTGGAGGTGCGCAAGGCGGCCAAGCCGGAAAACCCCATGGAATGGCTGCGGTTGGACCCTTGACCCCGCCAGGCGGTGAGTATAAGCTTAGAAAATTCTTTTCCCGACAGGACCTCTGGGAGGCATCCATGCGTTCCCGTTATCTAAAGACCATTCTTCTCTCCCTGGGCCTGGCCGCCCTGTTGGCCCTGGCCCTGCCCCACCTGCCCCAGCCTCCCGCCCAGGCGGCCGGCGACGCCGACTACCAGCGTATGCGGGTCTTCACCGAGGTTCTCAACGAGATCGAGAACAAGTATGTCGAAAAGAAGACCCAGGAGGAGCTGATCACCGAGGCCCTCAAGGGCATGGTCAGCAGCCTGGATCCCCATTCCTCCTACCTGACCCCGGAGGAGTTCCGCGATCTGCAGATCGAGACCAAGGGCAGCTTCACCGGGGTGGGCATCGAGATCACCCAAAAGGATGGCGTGCTGACCGTGGTCTCGCCCATCGAGGGCACCCCCGCCTTCAAGGCCGGAGTCCAGGCCGGCGACCGCATCATCAAGATCGACGGCAAGCTGACCAAGGGCATGAGCCTGATGGACGCGGTGAAGCTGATCCGGGGTCCCAAGGGCAGCAAGGTCGGGCTGACCATCCTGCGCGAGGGCGCGCCCAAGCTTTTGGATTTCGCCATCGTGCGCGAGATCATCCCCCTGCACTCGGTGCGCTTCAACCTGCTGGAAGACGGCTACGGCTACATCCGTATCGCCAGTTTCCAGGAGGACACCACCCAGGATCTGGTCAAGGCCCTGCGGACTCTGCAATCCCAGAAGGTCCCTTTGAAGGGCCTGGTCCTGGACCTGCGCAACAACCCCGGCGGCCTGCTCCAAGAGGCGGTGAGCGTCTCCGACCAATTCCTCAAGGGCGGAGTCATCGTCAGCACCAAGGGCCGCATGGCCAATCAGCAAATGACCTACTCGGCGCGCAAAGACTCCACCGCCGGCGACTACCCGGTGGTGGTTTTGGTCAACAACGGCTCGGCCAGCGCCAGCGAGATCGTGGCCGGGGCCTTGCAGGATCACAAGCGAGCCATCGTGATGGGCACCGCCACCTTTGGCAAGGGGTCGGTGCAGACCATCATTCCCCTGGATGACAAGGGCGCCTTGCGCCTGACCACCGCCCGCTACTACACCCCCAGCGGCCGCTCCATCCAGGCCAAGGGCATCGAGCCCGACCTGGTGGTGCCCTTCGAGCCTCCGACCAAGGAGAAGAAGGAAGACAAGTCCGCCCAGGGCATCCGCGAGAAGGACCTCACCGGGGTGCTGCCGGCCGAGGAAACCGCGCCCCCCGCCCCCGAGGCCGCGCCGCCCGCCCCGGCCCAGGACAAGAACGGCGAAGGCGACAACAAGCTCTACATGACGGCCGACCGCATCAACAGCGACAATCAATTGGTCCGCGCCCTGGACCTGCTCAAGGCCTGGCAGGTGTTTTCCGCCATGGCGGCCAAGACCGCCCCGGCCAAGTAGCCTGCTTGGCCCCCAAAAGCGCCCGGACTAGCAAGGGGCGGGCCGCCAACGCCCGCCCCTCGCCTCCCAAATCCCGGACCGCCAAGCCCCGAAAGCCTGCCTCCCGCTCCGGCGGCCGCCCGAAGCGTGGCGGACGGAGCGGTCGGGGGGGCATGACCGGCAACGTTCGAGCACGCGTTTACTGGGCCCTGGGTCTGTTGTTGGTCCTTCTGGGCGTGGCCGCGGCTTGGTTCTGGCAAGCGCGACCCACCCCATCCCTCCCCGTGGTCAGCGCCGTCCCGCCGCCCTTCGAGGAATCCTCGCCCCATCAAGACCATTCCCAACGTCTAGTGGCCGTGGACGAGGCCATCTTCCAGGGCTTGGACCGCGCCGGCCTGCCCGCCGACCGCATCGGGCTTAAAATCCAGCCCCAAGCCCAGGGTGAGCTGACCTTGGTCAGCGCCCGCCTGCGTCCAGATCAAGACCCGGAGACGGTGGCCGGCCAACTGCGCCAGGCGCTGGCCGGCAAGGTGGATCGCCTACGGGCCCTGCCGGGAGAGCACGGCCTGCGCCTGGAGGTGGGTCTGGATGACCGCCTCACCCATGTGGTCAGCCTGCTGCCCAGCCCGGACAAGGCGTCACCACCCCCGCCGCCCCCAACGCCCATCGCCCCCCCGCCCCCGCCGGTGCTCCCGGGCGCTCCGGGACGTCCCCGGGTGGCCATCGTGATCGACGACTTGGGCTATTCCCTGGCCGCCGCCCAGCGCCTGGCCGCCCTGGGCCTGCCTCTGGGCTTTTCGATCCTGCCCCACTCCCCCCACGCCCAAGAGATCGCCCGGTTGGGCAAGGACCGGGGCCTGGAGATCCTGGTCCATCTGCCCATGGAGCCGCGCTCCTACCCCCAACTCACCCCCGGACCAGGAGCGCTGCTGGTGTCCATGGGCGACGCCGAACTGCGCCGACAGACCCAGGCCAATCTGGACCAGGTGCCCGGCGCGGTGGGAGTCAACAACCACATGGGCTCGCGCTTCACAGAAAACCCCCGGGCCTTGCAGCCAGTGCTGGAGGTCATCCGCCAGGCCGGCCTGTTTTTCCTGGATAGCGCCACCTCGCCCCGCTCCCAGGCCCAGGACTTGGCCCGCCGCATGGGTTTGGCCCAGGGCCAACGCGACATCTTCCTGGACCACGAACCCAGCCTGCCGGCGGTCGAGCGCCAGTTGGAACGTCTCCTGGCCCTGGCCCGGGGTCGCGGCCAGGCCATCGCCATCGGTCACCCGCACTCGGCCACCATCCAAGTGCTGGAACAGGCATCCGCTCGTCTGCGGTCGGAGGTGGATTTCGTGCCAGTCTCGCGGCTGCTGACTCGGCCCGGGGAACCCGGTCTTGACAAGCCAGCCGCCAATCCTTAGGCTCAGACCAGCCAAGGAGGGAGCTAGATTGAGCGACGAACTGGACATTCTGCGGCAATATCTAGGCACCCGCTCAATGCGTTACACGCCCGAGAGGGAGGCGGTCGTGCGCGAGATATTCTCCCGCCACGATCATTTCACGGTGGAGGAAGTCTACCTGGCGCTCTACAAGAAGCGCCGGCACATCTCGCGCGCCAGCGTCTACCGCACCATCCCAATCCTGGTGGATGCCGGCTTGGTGGCCCCGGTTTTCCAGGAAGGCGGCATCACCCGCTATGAGCACACCTATGGCCACGAACACCATTGCCACCTGCGCTGCCTGCATTGCGGCAGGGTGGTGGAATTCTCCGAGCCAGCCCTTGCCGCGGTGGAGGAACGCCTGGCCAAAGAGCACGGCTTCGCCATCCGCGGACACAAACTGGAAGTTACCGGCGCCTGTCCCACCTGCCAAAAAATGTAACTTCAAGTCCTCCAAAACTTATCGATAAGCCGATCATAATCCAATTAGTGGAACATAGTTCCGGATTATTAACGAAGATCGTCGCCATTAGGTCGCCTGCGATGGCTGAATTTGTTTTTCCTCACTTTCCCATGCCGCGCCAGACCAATGATTAGCCTTCATTGGAACGAGGCAATCACGGATATGAGGCGATCGATAATTTGTATTTTAGGATAATCATTCATATCCATCCCATGATTACGCCATTTGTTCGTCGCACCGGAGTTGATAAAATCAACATCGGCCCGGGGATTGGATAACCATCCCCTGAGGCCGATGTTGAGAGGACGCCAGCCGCCTTGGACCGGTCCTCGACCGGATGCGAAGAACCGGAAGCGTCGCGTGGCTAGCTATTGACGGGAAGCAAGCGCCAGGCCTTGGAGCGACCGCGGGGCTTCTCCAGGTAATAGGACTCGCCCTCTTTGGCTCCAGTCATCTCACTGAAATCACTAATGGTTAGGCGTCCGGTGGTGGTGACTTGGTAGATTGTTTTCTTCTCCACCGCGCTGGGGCGCGAAGACTGTTTGATCTCGCCGGCCTCCACCATGGCCTGTTTCAGTTGCTGGGCGAACTCAACGGCGGTCATGGCCCTGGTGTCGCCTTTTGCGTTTTTGGTGGAGAAGCCTTCGCGGATTTCCTGCTCGGGCACGCCATCCTTGACCTGCTTCAACAGGCGCGCCCTATCTTCCTTGGTCCATCTCGAAGTTCTGGCCATCTGCCATCTCCTTGATTATGCACAGGGGCTTTTTTCTATATATCTCCGACAACCAGCTTTATGTCAAGTGGATATTGTTTACCCCCCCCATGAAACAATTCGCGTTATTTGGATTATTTGGCATAATTGTTCCGGGGAGGCCAGGTAGTCCGCGAACTTTGGCTAATGACAATGAAAAATAGGCCGTCGATAGTCTTTACGTGCCAGGTTTATAATCCAACCTACTGATATGTGCAATAACAGACTCCCATAACGGACGTCACCCGACATGAGTTGTCATGATCACCATTCAACCATGCCGCATTGGTGCCGATTCGCTCACTCCACGATCACCGAACGTCTTGTTCCTCCGCGAGATTCGCAGGCGCCGTTTATCTTCCGCGACTCTTTATATTTTCGTTCATCCCCACTCAAGGTATTATGAAACCAACCCTCGGGAGGTGATTTGATGGCCAAACCATTATGTCGGACGATGCTGCAAACGATTGCGGGCTGCCTCCTGCTTTTGCTTACACCGACTTGGTATGCCTGGGCGGCCGATTTTGGCTTCATAGTGATGGGAGACACCCGTTCCGAGCCCTTTTTGCCCGGCGGAGCCGAACAGGCCGACCAAATCCTCCAGGTTCTCAAATCCCGCTTTGGTCAGACCGCGCAATTGGACTTCGACTCCCGCACCGGCGAGCTCTCCCGGGTGACTCTGCCGGCCAAGGGCAACCGCCCGGAAACCATCTATGTCTATCGCGAGGGCTGGCCTCACCTGGCCCAGGTGGGGGGTCAAGTCTTCCTGCGTCGCTCCGGCCAGGAATGGCTCTACCGCCGGGTGGTGGCCGAACTGTTGCGCCGGAACGAACCTCCCGGCCCCGGCCCCCAGTTTGTGATCCACACCGGAGACCTGCCCCTCTGGGGCCAGCAGGGCGTGGGATATGACCAGAGCCCAGACTACCAGGATTTCTACGATCGCCTGCTGCGTTGGCTGCCGCCCACGCCCCCTGGTCTTGGTCTGAAGGGCCGCTTTTTCCTGGCCCTGGGCAATCATGAGACCTGGGGCGACGAGGATCTGACCGGCCTGTTCACCACCCTGCCCCACCTGTCCCGGCTGGGCATGAGCCCGCAACGTCGGATCTACGCCTTCGACCACCAGGGCTGCCGCTTCATCTTCCTGGACAGCGGCCCCTACCAGGGCGACAAGGAGGGCTGGTTCTCACAGCACCCCGGATTCAAGCAGCAGATGCAGGCGCTCACCGCCTGGCTGAAGGAAGCCGAGGCCCAAAAAATGCGCCAGGTCTTCGTGACCTACCACAAACCCAGCTTTTGCCTGGCCGGCCATGGCCCCCTGCCCCCGGACCAAAATCCCCACCCATATCTCAAGCCCTTCGCCCGCCGCCTGAACCTGACCGTCTTCAACGGCCACGTTCACACCACCGAGGTCTATCTGGCCGACGGCATCCGCTACCTGCTGCTCGGCGCCGGCGGCGCGCCCCAGGTCTTCCAGGCCCAGGAACCCCCGCCCGAACACCCGGCCGACCTATATTGGAAGGGCTCGGCCCGGGTGGAGGAGTACAGCTACCTGCGGGCCTCGGTCATAGGCTCCAAGTTGGGCCTGCGATTGCACCGTTTCCGCCCCGGCCACCCCCTTCAACCCTTCCAGACCCTGGATCTGTTCGTCCCATAGGCCGGCGGGGTCGGTCGGAAGAATACGCGTCTTTGCCGGGTGATCGTACCCAGGCCGACGCCCGCCCCTTGGCCGGCCGGCTTGCCTCTGTTATAGGTTAAGCTTCGCCCCCGCCTTGGAGAACGACATGCATTGGGCGTGGTTCCTGATAATACTCCCGGCGCTGGCCGCCTTCCTGGTTCTGGGCCCCTGGCTGTGCGGACGCCTGTTCCTGCCCGGCCTGACCCTGTCCCTGTTGCGCCGGGGAGGGCAACGCCTGGCCCGGCTCCTGGGTCGAATCAAGCCCGGGCTGGAATTCAAGCTCTTGGTGGAGGCCGGCAACCGCCTCTTCCGCCGCCAATACGCCGCCACCCCCTACCAGCGACGCCTGCTCTTTCTGCCCTTCTGCCTGCGGCCCCTGGACTGTCCGGCCGAGGTCCATCCCGAGACCGGACTCTGCTGCCTGGGCTCCTGCCCGGATTGCGAGCTGGGCCGCCTGCGCCAGGAGGCCCTGGACCTGGGCTACGAGCAGGTCTACGTGGTGCCCAGCTCCCGGATCATGAGCGGCCGCGGGTTAATGCCCAGCGACCAGTTCATCAAAGCCAAGCTGGCCCAGCACGCCCCCCTGGCCGCCTTGGGCGTGGTCTGCGAGTGGCATCTACGCAAACGCCTGTTGCCCGAGACCAAGGTTGGCCGCTCCGGCTATCAGGTGCGCCAGGGCGTCAAGGCCGCCCTGCAGGGCGTGCTGATGGAGGCCAAGAACTGCCGCCAGGCCCAGGTCAACTGGGACCGCGTCCGCCGCGCCATGCTCTTGAAGGCCTTTTAGGAAAAGAGCGCCCGGGGGGGAAACTTTCGTGAACAAGAGGGTTTTCCCCCCGGCCCCCCCTTCCCAAAAAACTTTAGGTAGGGCTTGTCGTCAGCTGAACTGACCTTCCAGAATAACGACGCTTCCAGATAGAGAAAGGCTATATGAACGCCGCCTTGGTTGTCCTTTTGGCGCTGTCCGCCGACGCCCTCTTGGGCGACCCGCCCACCTGGCCCCACCTGGTGCGCTGGATGGGCCGGGCCATCTCCAGGTTGGAAACCTGGCTGCGGCGGCGCTACCAGACCCCCGCCGGCCTGCGCCTGGCGGGCGCGCTTTTGGCCATCATCGTGGTGGGCGGCTTCGCCTGGGCGGCCCAGGTCGCCCTGGCCCTGGCCTGGGGCCTCTGGCGTCCCCTGGGGTTTCTGCTGGCCACCTTGCTGGCCTTCCAGTGCCTGGCCCTGGGCCAGCTCTGGCGCGAGGCCCGGGCGGTGGCGGCTCCCCTGGAGGCCGGCGACCTGGCCAAAGCCCGCGAGATGCTGGGGCGCATCGTGGGGCGAGACACCGCCATCCTGGACGAGGCTGGAGTGCGCCGGGCCTTGATCGAAACCGTGGCCGAGAACTTCAACGATGGGGTGGTGGCTCCGCTGTTCTACCTGACCTTGGGTGGTCCGGTGCTGGCCGTGGCCTACAAGGCGGTCAACACCCTGGATTCCATGGTGGGCTACCGCGACCAGCGCTACATTGACCTGGGCCGCTTCTCGGCCCGCCTGGACGACCTGGCCGGTTGGCTGCCGGCGCGCCTCAGCGCCTTGCTCC
>JAIUYB010000017.1 GCA_020216625.1 Desulfarculus sp. | reverse complement strand
AAGCACACCCTGCATCGCGAGGGCAAGTAGTCAAGTGTTTAGCGGTGATTGCACGCCTGTAGCTCAACTAGGCTAGAGCGTCGGACTCCAAATCCGAAGGCTGGGGGTTCGATTCCCTCCAGGCGTGCCACTCACTTTTAGCAACCTTGATCCACGGCGGCGCGGCCCCGGCCGGCTCACAGGGGGCCGGAGCGGGGCAGGGCGGCTTTTTAGCTGATTACAGCCGCGGGAGGCCTAGGGGGCGCATGGCCGAAGCCAGGGACAGCAGCAAGGGACAAAAGCCGACCGTGGCCAAACCGGTGTCGGATAAGGCCGCTGCGGCCAAGGCCGCCCGGGCGGCCAAGGAAAAAGACTCCCAGCCCGGTGGGCCGGCGGTCTGGCTGGGCCAGGCGGTGCAATTTTTGCGCGAGGTCAAGACCGAGCTGAAAAAGGTCACCTGGCCGCCCCGCAAGCAAGCCATCTCCAGCACCGGCGTGGTGGTGGTCCTGGTCATCTTGGCCAGCGTCTTTCTGGCCCTGGTGGACTACTCCCTGGGGCATTTGGTAAGAGCCATCATCAGGTTGGGCTAGGGGGCAATAGCGTGGCCAAACTCTGGTACATCGTCCACACCTACTCTGGGTTCGAGAACAAGGTCCGCGAGGCCCTGGCCGAGCGGGTCAAGTCCCACGGTCTGACCGACTATTTCGGCCGGATCCTGGTGCCCATGGAGAAGGTCGTGGAGATGGTCAAGGGCCAGCGGCGTGAATCCTCCCGCAAGTTCTATCCCGGCTACATCCTGGTCGAGATGGAAATGAACGACAGCACCTGGCACCTGGTCAAGTCCACGGCCAAGGTGACCGGGTTCGTGGGGGGCACCGAGACCGCGCCGCAGCCCATCACCGAGGAGGAGGCGGAGCGCATCATCGCCCAGATGGCCGAGGGCGCCAAGGCCCCCCGGCCCAAGTACAGCTTCCGCGAAGGCGACGAAGTACGGGTCATCGACGGCCCCTTCAACAACTTCAACGGGGTGGTGGAGGAAGTCCATCCCGACAAGGGCAAGCTCAGGGTGCTGATCAGCATCTTCGGCCGCGCCACCCCGGTGGAATTGGAGTTCGTCCAGGTAACCAAGATATAGCCGGACAGCCAGCCGGCCCGGCCGCCCGCCGCGCAATCAGGTGCGCGGGCGTTGCGCTGCTTGGGGGCCCCGGCCCCAGCCTCAGGAGACATCATGGCCAAGAAAGTCGTAGCCAACATCAAGTTGCAGATTCCGGCCGGCAAAGCCAATCCCAGCCCGCCGGTGGGTCCGGCCCTGAGCCCCCATGGCGCCAACATCATGGAGTTCTGCAAGGCCTTCAACGCCCGCACCCAGGGCATCGGCGACACCATCATCCCGGTGGTGATCACCGTTTACGCCGACCGCAGCTTCACCTTCGTGACCAAGACCCCCCCGGCGGCGGTGCTGTTGCGCAAGGCGGCCGGCGTGCCCAAGGGCTCGGCCACTCCCAACAAGGAGAAGGTCGGCAAGATCAGCATGGCGCAGATCAAGGAGATCGCGCAGGAGAAGATGAACGACCTCAACACCCGGGACCTGAACCAGGCGATGCAGACCATCATGGGCACTGCTCGCTCCATGGGCCTGGAGGTCGTCCAGTAGGCCGCGGGCCTACCAAAACCGAGCCCGTGGAGGCCCGGCCAGGCCGACCGCACACGGCGCTCCGCAACCCGGAGAAGCATTAGATGGCCAAGCACGGCAAGAAATTCCATCAGGCGCGCACCCAGGTGGACCGCGCCAAGAAGTACGCCTTCGCCGATGGCATCGAGGCCGCCTTGGGCGCCTCCTACGCCAAGTTCGACGAGAGCCTGGACGTGGCGGTGCGCCTGGGCGTCGACCCCCGCCACGCCGACCAGATGGTGCGCGGCACCGTGGTCCTGCCCCACGGCACCGGCAAGACGGTGCGGGTGGCGGTTTTCGCCAAGGGCGAGAAGGAAAAAGAGGCCCTGGACGCGGGCGCGGACTACGCCGGCGGCGACGACCTGGTCGAGAAGATCCAGGGTGGATGGACCGACTTCGACCGCGCCGTGGCCACGCCGGACATGATGGGCGCGGTGGGCAAGGTCGGCCGCATCCTGGGTCCGCGCGGTCTGATGCCCAACACCAAGAGCGGCACCGTGACCTTCGACCTGGCCAAGGCCATCAAGGAGATCAAGGCCGGCAAGATCGAGTTCCGCGTGGACAAGGGCGGCGTGATCCACGCCCCGGTGGGCAAGAAGAGCTTTGGCCCGGAAAAGCTGAAGGAGAACCTGGACGCGTTGATGGAGACCCTGGTGCGCTTGAAGCCGGCCACCGCCAAGGGCACCTATGTCAAGGGCATCACCGTCAGCACCACCATGGGCCCGGGCGTGCGCCTGGACACCGCCGAGGTCAAGGCGGCGACCAAGGCCTAGATTCGCTTTGCAACGGGGCCGGCAAGCGGTCCCGTGAACATACAGGCTCTGGATCTGCGTATCGGTCAGAGACAGCGGGCGGCCCGGCGCGGGGCCCTAATGATCCTGATGGGGATCACCCGCCGAGAGCGATCAGGCAGGTGTGGCGAATAGGGATTCTGCTCACCTCCTTGATTCTGGCCTCGGGTCGGGATCCAGACGACAGGCGGGAAGGCCGGCGCGAGGCTGGTCTTCCAAGGAGGTAGCCAGAGGTGAACCGCAGCGATAAAGAGGTCGTGGTCCAGACCATGGCCGAGCGCCTCGGTCGCGCCAAGGCGTGCGTGTTGACCAACTTCACCGGTCTCAAGGTCGAGCAGATGACCGACCTGAGGCAGAAGCTCAAGGAGAACAACCTTGAGTACGTGGTGGTGAAGAACACGCTGCTGCAACGCGCCAGCGAGAGCGTTTCCGCCGCGATTCCGGCTGATCAGCTCACGGGGCCCAACGGCCTGGCCATCGCGTTCGACGACCCGGTGGCCCTGGCCAAGACCTTGGTGGATTTCGCCAAGGCCAACCCCAAGCTGGAGCTGAGGGCCGGGGTGCTGGAGGGCAAGGTCATCAGCGCCGCCCAGGTGGTGGAGCTGGCCAAGATGCCCTCCCGCGAGCAGCTACTGGCCATGCTGCTGGGCGCCATGAACGGCGTTCCCCGCAACCTGGTCAGCGTGCTGGCGGCGGTGCCGCGCTCGTTGCTCAACGCGCTCGTGGCCATCAAGGACCAAAAGGCCGAGGCCGCCTAGGCGGGCCGGCGCGGGAGCTAGATCCCAAGCAATTTCGCCACATCGGGCCGGGGCCAAGGTCGCCCGCGGCCGCCAATGAAAGGATTTGAGAAATGTCCATCAGCAAGGCCGACGTGATCGAGTACATCAAAAACATGACCGTCCTGGAGCTCTCCGAGCTGGTCAAGGAGCTCGAGGAGACCTTCGGCGTCAGCGCCGCGGCCCCGGTGGCCATGGCCGCCATGCCCATGGGCGGCGGCGGCGAGGCGGCGGTCCAGGAGGAGCAGACCGAGTTCGACGTCATCCTGGAGAGCGCCGGCGACAAGAAGATCCAGGTGATCAAGGTCGTGCGGGCCATCACTGGCCTGGGCCTGAAGGAGGCCAAGGACCTGGTGGACGGCGCGCCCAAGCCGGTCAAGGAAGCGGTCAGCAAGGAAGAGGCCGAGAAGATCAAGGCCGAGCTGGAGGAGTCCGGCGCGGTGGTGCAGGTCAAGTAAGACCCACGCCCCTGGCCTTTAGTTATCACGCACCCTCCGGTGGCCATCTTTCGGCCGCCGGAGGGTCGGCTCCAAAAGATGCATCGCCCCCCGGCAGGGCCGGGCCGCTTGCTCGGGCGAGCGGCCTAGGTGCCGCCGGGTGCCCGTGTTTGGTGGCCCCGCCACCCGGGAGGCGCCCCTAAGTGGCGAGCCTCCCCGCACCCTTCCTCGAAGGAGAGTCCATGAGCCAGGCGACCGAGACCAGGAAGCGGGTCCGCAAGACTTTCGGCAAGATCTCCAAGATCATCGACATACCCAACCTCATAGACATGCAGAAGCAGAGCTATGAGAGGTTTTTGCAGAAGGACACCGCGCCGGAGCTCAGGCAGGAGACCGGCCTGCAGGGGGTGTTCAGGAGCGTCTTCCCCATCCGCGACTTCTCGGGCACCTCTTCGCTGGAGTTTGTCAGCTATTCCTTTGGCGAAGTCAAGTACGAGGTGGACGAGTGCCTGGCCCGCGGCATGACCTACGAGGCGCCCCTGAAGCTGACCGTGCGCCTGGTGGTCTATGATGTCGACAAGGACACCGGGGCCCAGTCCATCCGCGATATCAAGGAGCAGGAGATCTACTTCGGCACCCTGCCCCTGATGACCGCCCGGGGAACCTTCATCGTCAACGGCACCGAGCGGGTGGTGGTCAGCCAGCTCCATCGTTCGCCCGGCATCTTCTTCGACCACGACAAGGGCCGCACCCACTCCAGCGGAAAGCTGCTCTACAGCGCGCGAATCATCCCCCTGCGCGGCTCCTGGATCGACCTGGAGTTCGACCCCAAGGACATCCTCTACGTGCGCATCGACCGCCGGCGCAAGTTCCCGGTGACCTTGTTGCTCAAGGCCCTGGGCTACAGCGCCCAGACCCTGCTGGACACCATGTACCAGAAAGAATGGTTCCGGCTCGAGGGCGAGCAGGTCCAGCGCAAGGTGGTGGCCGAACTGATGATGGGCCGCGAGGTCAGCCGCGACGTCATGGACCCGGAGACCAAGAAGCCCCTGGTCAAGGCCGGCAAGAAGATGACCCGCCGGGCCATCAACCGCCTGGCCGAGCTGGGGGTGGAGTGGATCCTGGTGGACCCGGACGACCTGTTGGGCCGCTACGCCGCCACCGACCTGGTTGATCCGGCCACCGGAGAGGTGCTGGTGGGCCTCAACCAGCCCATCAGCAACGAGGCGCTCTTGAAGATGCGCGCCGCTGGCGTGGTGGACATCCCCACCCTGTACATCGACGGCATGCGGGTCAGCTCCTGCTTCCGAGACACCCTGGAGCTGGACAAGGTCGAGGGCGAGGACGAGGCCATCGTCGACATCTACCGCAAGCTGCGGCCCTCCAACCCCCCCACCCTGGAGGTGGCGCGCACCTTCTTCAACAACCTCTTCTTCAGCGCCGAGCATTACGATCTCTCGGCCGTGGGCCGCCTGAAGCTGAACCTGCGCCTGGGCCTGGACGTCAGCGACGAGGTGCGCACCCTGCGCCGCGAGGACATCATGCGCGCGGTGCAGATGCTCATCGAGCTCAAGGACACCGAGGGCCAGGTGGACGACATCGACCACCTGGGCAACCGCCGGGTGCGCGCGGTGGGCGAGCTGCTGGAGAACCAGTACCGCATCGGCCTGGTGCGCATGGAGCGGGCGATCAAGGAGCGCATGAGCCTTCAGGAGATCGAGGCTCTGATGCCCCACGATCTGATCAACTCCAAGCCGGTCAGCGCGGTGGTCAAGGAGTTCTTCGGCACCAGCCAGCTCAGCCAGTTCATGGACCAGACCAACCCCCTGAGCGAGGTCACCCACAAGCGGCGGCTATCGGCCCTGGGACCGGGCGGTCTGACCCGCGAGCGCGCCGGCTTCGAGGTGCGCGACGTGCACTCCACCCACTACGGCCGCATCTGCCCCATCGAGACCCCGGAAGGTCCCAACATCGGCCTGATCGTGAGCCTGTCCACCTACGCCCGGGTCAACGACTACGGCTTCATCGAGACGCCCTACCGTCTGGCCGGCGAGGGCCGGGTCACCAAGCAGGTGAACTTCCTCTCCGCCCTGGAGGAGGCCGACCACGCCATCGCCCAGGCCAACGCGCCCATCGACGCCGACGGCCGCTTCCTGCGAGACATCGTCAGCGTGCGCCGTTCGGGCGAGTTCATGATGGTTGGTCCGGAGGAGGTCCAGTACATGGACGTCAGCCCCAATCAGCTGGTCTCGGTGGCCGCCTCCCCGGTGCCCTTCCTGGAGAACGACGACGCCAACCGCGCCCTGATGGGCTCCAACATGCAGCGCCAGGCGGTGCCGCTCCTTCGCACCGACGCGCCATTGGTGGGCACCGGCATCGAGCGGGTGGTGGCCCGCGACTCCGGGGTCTGCGTGGTGGCCGAGGCCGACGGGGTGATCAACGACGTGGACGCCGCCCGCATCGTGGTGCGCTACGACCAGCCGCTGAACCCCGAGGAGCCGCACAGCCAGGTCAAGATCTACAAGCTGATCAAGTACCAGCGCAGCAACCAGAACACCTGCACCAGCCAGAAGCCCATCGTGGTGCGCGGGCAAAGGGTGCAGCAGGGCCAGATCCTGGCCGACGGCCCGGCGGTGGACCAGGGCGAGCTGGCCCTGGGGCGCAACGTCATGGTCGCGTTCATGAGCTGGGGCGGCTACAACTACGAGGACTCCATCCTGGTCAGCGAGCGCATCGCCAAGGAGGACATCTTCACCTCGGTGCACATTGAGGAGTTCGAGACCGTGGCCCGCGACACCAAGCTGGGCAAGGAAGAGATCACCCGCGACATCCCCAACGTGGGCGAGGAGGCGCTCAAGAACCTGGACGAGGCCGGCATCATCCGCATTGGCGCGGAGATCAAGGCCGGCGACATCCTGGTGGGCAAGATCACGCCCAAGGGCGAGACCCAGCTCAGCCCGGAGGAGAAGCTTCTGCGCGCGATCTTCGGCGAGAAGGCCGGGGACGTAAAGGACACCAGCTTGAGGGTGCCGCCGGGCGTGGAGGGCATCGTCATCGACGCTCGGGTCTTCTCCCGCAAGGGCATCGAAAAGGACGAGCGCGCCCAGGCCATCGAGGACGACGAGGTGGCCCGCCTGATGAAGGACCAGAAGGACGAGATCGGCATCATCCGCCGCAACGCCATGGACCAGCTGGAGATGCTCCTGGTGGGCAAGACCGTGGCCGCGCCGCTCAAGGACGACCGGGGCAAGGTCATCATCGCCAAAAAGGCCACCATCACCAGCGAGCACCTGAAGGACCTGCCGGTGCGCCTGGTGCGCGAGATCGAACTGGCCGGGGCCGACGATCGGGTCCAGGCCGAGCTGGAGCGCATCATCGACAGCTATCTGGAGCAGGTGGACCTGATCCGCGCCGCCTTCGAGAACAAGGTCTCCAAGCTCAAGAAGGGCGACGAGCTGCCGCCGGGCGTGATCAAGATGGTCAAGGTCTACGTGGCCATGAAGCGCAAGCTCAGCGTCGGCGACAAGATGGCCGGCCGCCACGGCAACAAGGGCGTGGTCAGCCGCATCCTGCCCGAGGAGGACATGCCCTTCTTCGAGGACGGCACCCCGGTGGACATCGTGCTCAACCCCCTGGGCGTGCCCAGCCGTATGAACGTCGGCCAGGTGCTGGAGACCCACCTGGGCTGGGCCAGCAAGGCCATCGGCCAGCAGATCGGACGCTTGCTGGATAGCATCTACGAGGCCAAGGTCAAGGCGCAGGCCCAGGCCAAGCAAAAGGAGCTCAAGGGCTTCCTGGAGCAGGTCTATTCCGCGGTGGAGATGGACGACCTGATGACCGCGGCCAAGGAGCAGGATCTGACCAGCCTGGCCGAGAACCTGCGCTATGGCCTGCCGGTGGCGACCCCGGTCTTCGACGGCGCCAGCGAGGACGAGATCCGCAAGCTCCTGGCCCTGGCCGGCGTCTCCACCACCGGCCAGGCCCGCCTGCGCGACGGCCGCACCGGCGCTTCCTTCGACCGCGCGGTCACCGTCGGCGTCATGTACATGCTCAAGCTCCACCACCTGGTGGACGACAAGATACACGCCCGCTCCATCGGCCCCTACTCCCTGGTCACCCAACAGCCCCTGGGCGGCAAGGCCCAGTTCGGCGGCCAGCGCCTGGGCGAGATGGAAGTCTGGGCCATGGAGGCCTACGGCGCCGCTTATTCGCTCCAGGAGTTCCTGACGGTCAAGAGCGACGACGTGGCCGGGCGCACGCGGATGTACGAAAAGATAGTCAAGGGAGAAAACAACCTGGAGGCCGGCCTGCCCGAAAGCTTCAACGTCCTGGTCAAGGAGCTGCAAGCCCTCTGCCTGGACGTGGAGATGGTCGAGCAGCGCACCGAGGCCGCCGCGGCGGAATGAGAGGACCCGCAACGCGGCATCTGACGATCACCAGGCTGCGCGCGGCCGGGGCCCTGGCCCCGTCGCCGCCAAGAAGCAACTCCCTCGCCTTTTAAGGAGAAGTCCCTTGGAAGACCTCTACAGCTACTTCGCCAAACCCAAGGACCCGCTTTCCTTCGACTCGGTCCAGATCTCCCTGGCTAGCCCAGAGAAGATCAAGGCCTGGTCCTTCGGAGAGGTCAAGAAGCCCGAGACCATCAACTACCGCACCTTCAAGCCCGAGCGCGACGGCCTGTTCTGCGCCAAGATCTTCGGGCCCACCAAGGACTACGAGTGCAACTGCGGCAAGTACAAGCGCATGAAGCACCGCGGCGTGGTCTGCGAAAAGTGCGGGGTCGAGGTCATCCAGTCCAAGGTCCGCCGGGAGCGCATGGGTCACATCGACCTGGCCACCCCGGTGGCCCACATCTGGTTCCTCAAGTCCCTGCCCTCCAAGGTGGGCAACCTCCTGGACCTGACCCTGAAGGACCTGGAGAAGGTCCTCTACTTCGAGAGCTATATCATCCTGGACCCCGGCGACGTGCCCGGCCTGGCCAAGGCCCAGTTGGTGGTCGAGGAGCGCTACCGCCAGCTCAAGAGCGAGTACGGCAACCAGTTCAAGGCCGGCATCGGCGCCGAGGCCATCCAGGCCATGCTGCGCGAGATGGACATGGTCTCGCTCTGGGAGGAGCTGCGGGCGGAGATGGTGACCACCACCAGCGAGGCCAAGCGCAAGAAGTTGGCCAAGCGCCTGAAGGTCATCGACGCCTTCCGCGAGAGCGGCAACCAGCCCGACTGGATGATCATGGACATCATCCCGGTGCTGCCCCCGGACCTGCGGCCCCTGGTGCCCCTGGACGGCGGCCGCTTCGCCACCAGCGACCTGAACGATCTCTACCGCCGGGTGATCAACCGCAACAACCGCCTGCGTCGTTTGCACGAGCTGGCCGCCCCGGACATCATCATCCGCAACGAGAAACGCATGCTCCAGGAGGCGGTGGACGTCCTTTTCGACAACGGCCGTCGGGGCAAGACCATCACCGGTCCCAACAAGCGCCCGCTGAAATCGCTGTCGGACATGCTCAAGGGCAAGCAGGGCCGCTTCCGCCAGAACCTGCTGGGCAAGCGCGTGGACTACTCCGGCCGCTCGGTCATCGTCATCGGCCCGGACCTGCGCCTGCACCAGTGCGGCCTGCCCAAGAAGATGGCCCTGGAGCTCTTCAAGCCCTTCATCTACCACCGCCTGGAGATCAAGGGCCTGGTCACCACCATCAAGGGCGCCAAGAAGCTGGTGGAGCGCGAGACCCCGGAGGTCTGGGACACCCTGTCCGAGGTGGTGCGCGAGTACCCGGTGCTGCTGAACCGCGCCCCCACCCTGCACCGCCTGGGCATCCAGGCCTTCGAGCCGCTGTTGGTGGAGGGCAAGGCCATCCAGCTTCACCCCCTGGTCTGCCAGGCCTACAACGCCGACTTCGACGGCGACCAGATGGCGGTGCACGTGCCGCTGTCCATCGAGGCCCAGATCGAGGCCCGGGTGCTGATGATGAGCACCAACAACATCCTGTCCCCGGCCAACGGCGAGCCCATCATCGTGCCCAACCAGGACATCGTGCTGGGGCTGTACTACCTGACCCGCGAACGGCCCCTGGCCAAGGGCGAAGGCATGGCCTTCAGCGATCCGCTGGAGGTGCGCATGGCCTATGACGCCCAGGCGGTGGACCTGCACGCGGCCATCACCTGCCGCATCGAGGGCAAGAAGGTCAAGACCACGGTGGGCCGGGTGCTCCTGGCCGAGATCCTGCCCCCCCAGATCGAGTTCGACCGCATCAACCTGGTGATGGACAAGAAAGCCCTGAAGGGCCTGGTGGGCCTGTGCTATCGCCGGGCCGGCACCAAGGCCACGGTGCTTTTGGCCGACCGCCTGAAGGACTTCGGCTACTTCCACAGCACCCGCAGCGGCATCAGCATCTGCGTCAACGACATGGTCATCCCGCACACCAAGCAGGAGATCCTGGACCAGGCCATGTCCGAGGTGCGCCAGATCGAAAAGCAATACAAGGACGGCATCATCACCGACGGCGAGAAGTACAACAAGGCCGTGGACATCTGGGCCAAGGCCACCGAGGATGTCGCCAAGGAGATGATGGAGGACATCAGCCAGGACATCGTCAAGGGCTCCGATGGCACCGAGATCCGCACCACCAGCTTCAACCCCATCTTCATGATGGCCGACTCCGGCGCCCGCGGCAGCAAGGACCAGATGAAGCAGCTGGCCGGCATGCGCGGTCTGATGGCCAAGCCCAGCGGCGAGATCATCGAGACCCCCATCACCGCCAACTTCCGCGAGGGCCTGACGGTGCTGCAGTACTTCATCAGCACCCACGGCGCGCGCAAGGGTCTGGCCGACACCGCCCTCAAAACCGCCAACTCCGGCTACCTCACCCGCCGTCTGGTGGACGTCAGCCAGGACGCCATCGTGGTGGAGATCGACTGCGGCACCATCAACGGCATCGAGGTGGAGGCCCTGCGCGAGGGCGGCGAGGTCATCCAGCACGTGGGCGAGCGCGTCCTGGGCCGCACGGCCCTGCGCGACATCCGCGACCCCCTGACCGGCGAGGTGCTGATCCCGGCCAACGCCGAGATCGACGAGGATGGGGTGACCAAGCTGGAGGAGGCCGGCGTGGAGCGGGTCCAGATCCGCTCGGTGCTCACCTGCGATTGCAAGCGCGGCGTCTGCTCCAAGTGTTATGGCCGCGACCTGGCCCACAGCAAGCCGGTGGACGTTGGCGAGGCCATCGGCATCATCGCCGCGCAATCCATCGGCGAGCCTGGCACCCAGTTGACCATGCGCACCTTCCACATCGGCGGCGCCGCCGCCCGGCGGGCCGAGCAGTCCAAGGTGGAGGCGCGCTACCCCGGATCGGTCAAGTACCTTAACCTGGCCACGGTCATGAGCAGCACCGGCCACCGGGTGGTCATGAACCGCAACGGCGAGCTGGCCATCATGGGCGAGGGCGGCCGCGAGCGCGAGCGCTACAAGATCAGCTACGGCGCGCACCTGCTCTTCAACGACGGCGACCTGGTCCAGCCCGGGCAGGTGGTGGCCCAGTGGGACCCCTACACCAGCCCCATCCTCACCGACGTGGAGGGCGAGATCAAGTTTGGCGACGTGATCGAGAACGTCACCATGCAGGAGCGCCTGGACCCGGTCACCGGCCGATCCACCAAGGTGACCATCGAGAGCCGCAACGCCGACCTGCGTCCGCGCATCTCCATCAAGGAGCCCGGCACCTCCAAGACCGCCAAGCTCTCCGGCGGGCGCGGCGAGGCCCGGTATCTGCTGCCGGTGGGGGCCATCATCATGGTGGCCGAGGGTGACACCGTCAAGGCCGGCGACGTGTTGGCCCGCATCCCGCGCGAGACCACCAAGACCAAGGACATCACCGGCGGTCTGCCCCGGGTGGCCGAGCTGTTCGAGGTGCGCAAGCCCAAGGAGACGGCGGTCATCAGCGAGATCGACGGCATGGTCAGCTTCGGCAAGCAGACCAAGGGCAAGCGCAAGGTGGTGGTGGATCCGGGCCTGCGCGAGGAGGACAAGCGGGAGTACCTGATCCCCAAGGGCAAGCACGTCACCGTGCACGAGGGCGACTACGTGCGGGCCGGCGAGCCGTTGATGGACGGCTCCATCAACCCCCACGACCTGCTCAAGACCCGCAGCCCCGAGGAGGTTGCCCGCTACCTGGTGGACGAGGTGCAGGAGGTCTACCGCCTGCAGGGCGTGAAGATCAACGACAAGCACATCGAGGTCATCGTGCGCCAGATGATGCGCCGGGTGCGCATCAAGGATGCCGGCGACAGCAACTTCCTGATCGGCGAGCAGGTGGAGAAGTGGCGCTTTGACGAGGAGAACCGCAGGCTTATGGACGCCGATCTGCGTCCGGCCTCGGCCGAGCCGCTCTTGCTGGGCATCACCAAGGCCAGCCTGTCCACCGACAGCTTCATCAGCGCCGCCAGCTTCCAGGAGACCACCAAGGTCCTGACCGAGGCGTCCATCGCCGGAAAGGTCGACGATCTCAAGGGGTTGAAGGAAAACGTCATCATGGGCCGCCTGATCCCGGCCGGCACCGGGCTGCTGGTCTACCGCAGCCAGCACATCCCCCACGCCGAGGCCCCGGCCGACTACCGCCCGGCGGCGCGTTATCGCGACGACGAGCTGAACGAGGCCATGGCCGAGGACATGGGCGAGGCGGGGATGGAGGAAGGGCTTCTGACCGAACGCGACCAGCCCGACAGCGAGGCCGCCCTTTAGGCCCGGCCCCCAAGGTTGCCAAACTGGCGTTTTTGGTATATAATATTTTGGTTAGCCTGGGACGGGGCCCTCGGAGCCCCGTCCCAGGCGAGACCTGAGGCCGGGACTGGAGAGAGCCGGGTAATTGGCTCTTGACAGGCTGGCGCGGGCAAGGTACAAGTAGCAATTCCACGGTCGCTCGCATTTGCGTTGCTCCCCTGGGGCAATCGGGGGGCGAACGTGCTTTCGCTGGCGCGCAACACGGTCCGCCGCCGGTGAGAGCAGCCGGGCAAGGCTTGAATTGGCGGGGGTTGCGACGCACTCCCCCGGATAGGCCAGG
>JAIUYB010000526.1 GCA_020216625.1 Desulfarculus sp. | reverse complement strand
GCTCCTCGCCCGCCGCGCCACAGCCCAGGCAACGCACCCGCCACAAAGAGCCGTGGATCTCCAGAACCCGCCGGCTGCCGGCCAAGCGGTGCAGGCCATCCACGTTCTGGGTGATGAGGCAAAAGTCCGGGACGCGGGACTCGAATTGGGCCAGGGCCAGGTGGGCGGGATTGGGCTGGCAGGCGGCGATCAGCCCCCGCCGCCAGTGGTACCAGCGCCAGACCAGGGCCGGGTCGCGCCGAAAGGCCTGGGGCGTGGCCAAGTCCTCGGGCCGGTGGCTCTCCCACAGCCCGCCGGGTCCGCGAAAGGTGGGCACTCCGGACTCGGCCGAGACGCCGGCCCCACTCAAGACCGTCACCCGCTCCGCCCCGGCCAGCCGCTCCCGGCCGGCCTGGATCGCCGCCTGGTCCATCCCCCGGTCTAGAATTCCACCATCAGGGGCTGGCCCATCTCCGAGAAGCTGAACTTCTTGAAGACCGAGCCGCCGTTGAAATCCAAGACCTTGAATTGGTCAGGCCCGAGGATCTTTTCCACCCGCTCGAAATTCTCGCCGTAGCGCTCCCGGGCCAATTCCAGCTTCACTTCCATCAGGATGATGCGGTGGATGTCGCTGCCCTTGAGGCGCTGCACCAGGATGGGATGGGTCGAGGACTTGAAGGTGGACAGAACCAGCATGGCCCCGGCCCCATAGATGACCACGAAACAACGCATGGCTACCCCCTGGTTGGGGACGGGCGGGCAAGCGCTCCGTCCTGGTTGGTAGCCTCACGATAGAAAAAGGTCCGCGCGGCTGTCAAGACGCCAGAACGGCGCGGGTATCTCCCGCGCCGTTCGGCCCGGTGGGAAAAGGATGGGCTTAGTCGGCGGCCTTGGCCTTGGTCTCGGTCTTGGCCTCGGTCTTCTTCTCGGCCTTGTCGGCCGGAGCGCTGTCGCCGGCGGACTCGGATTTGCGGGTCGAGGAATTCTTGCCCGCGTAGTCGGTCACATACCAGCCCTGGCCCTTGAGGTGGAAGGCGTTGAGGCTCATCATCTTGTGCACCTTGCCACCGCAGTGGGGGCACTTTTTGAGCTCTGGGTCGGAGACCTTCTGCAGGGCCTCGGTCACCTCATGGCATTTACCGCATTCGTACTCATAGATGGGCATGATCGGCTCTCCCCTTGCGACTAACACCAACCTTCGCCGGTCGGCTGGCCGGCCTGGGCGTCATATAGATTAAGCACCCGATCCAATTCTGGCAAGCGCACCGGGTGTAAAATTTCGCTGGCGATGGCGTGGACCCGGACCTCCTCCCGCGCCCGCTGGCCGGGGGTGGCTTCAAAAAGGTGCTCGTGGCGGTAGAAACGAACCACGTGAACCAGTTCGTGGACCAGCACGTAAGTCAACAGCGGATGCAAAAGGCCCGGGTCGCCCTCGCGGCGCACCAAGTTCAACAGGTTGTGGTCCTGGAGGCAGATGCGGTAAAAGTCCTTGCCCCGCCACAAGCGATGGTCCGGCGGCCGGCGCAGGCGCAGAACCTGAGCCAGGGCCGTAGGCGTGACCTCCTGGGGCATCAACTCGGCCAGGGTGCGGAACTCGTAGGGATAGCGAAACCAGTTGCCATCCGAGATCCGGAAATACTCGCTCACCCGCTCCTCGGCCATCTCCATGGAGCGAGCCACCAGGCCCATCTCAGCCTTGCCAAAGCGCCGCCGCCCGGCCATGCCCTTTTCGCCTCCGGTTGCGTCGTTCAAAATATAATAACTATTTTAATATATTGCAAGCCCCTATCCCGCCCGGCTTGACGCCCCTCGCCGGGGGTGGTCACAATGGAGGCCATGAAGGAAAAAACGCTGCTTCGTCAAGAGTATCAAGCCCGCTGGTCCACGCTTTGGCCCCCGGCCGGCGAGTCCCTGCGGCCGCCGCACTTCGCGGGGGCCGGTCGGGCGGCCGAGCGCCTGCGCCGGCTGCCGGAATACCGCCGGGCGCGGACCATCGCCATCCTGGCCGATCCGGTGCTGTTGCAGGTCCGGGTAAACGCCCTGGGCGACGGCAAGACCCTGCTGGCCGCCACCCCGGGCCTGAAGCAGGGGCTGGTGCGGATCACCCCCCAGATGTTGGCCATCCCCCTGCGTTCGCGGCTGTTGCGCGGCGGATCCCTGGTCCAGGCCGGCAAGCCCCTGCGCCCGCCGGCCGACCGCCTGGGTAAGGCCGAACTGCTGGTGGTCCCCGCCCTGGCGGTGGACGCTCGGGGAATGCTGCTGGGCGACGGTCGCGGCCTGACCGACCTGCTGTACGCCCTGCTGGTCGACCAGGGAGTGCTGACGCCGCGGACCCCGGTGGTGGTCCTGGCCGACTCTCGCCAACTCTGCGCGGATGAATTCCCGGCCCAGCCTTGGGATCTGGGGGCCGATCTGGTGGTGACGCCGGAGGAAACCCGGCGTTTCGTCCCGCCTCTCCGACCTCGGGCCGGGCTGGAAGCCCTGCCCCCGGCCGAGCCCAAGGAATCCGGCTGGTGGGAAATGACCAGCCGGGGATCCGACCTGCTCAAGAGATAACCAGACCGCAGGGAGCGGAACTCCGCGCCATTCCGGCGGCTAGTCCTCGTCGTCCTCGTCGTCCAGGTCCTGGGAGAGTTGGCCGCGCACCGCCCGCACCAGGGGCAGG
>JAIUYB010000525.1 GCA_020216625.1 Desulfarculus sp. | reverse complement strand
CGGGGGGAAACTTTTATCCGCAAAAGTTTCCCCCCGCGGAAATTTATCCCGCCTGGCCGCCGCGGGTCAGCGTGGCGGCGTAGTGGGTCTGGAACAGACCGCGCAGGTAGCTTTCGGTATCCAGCACGGCGTCCTGGGGTAAATGGAACTCGCTCTGGCCGGTGCGGCCGTGGACCAGCTTCAGGCCGGGCTCCAGAACCTGGCTCAGGCGGTGGAGGTAGTCATCCACCCCGCACTCCTCGGCGGCGGTGGCGGCCAGGATGGCCACCTCGGCGCTCTCGTCGAAGTGGATCTTGAGACCAAAGCGTTCATGGAAGCCCACCTCGAAGTCGCGCACCTGCTCCAACCTGGCCAGCACGTGCTCGAAGGCGGTGCCCAGGGTCATGCCCACGCGGTAGTACTCGTCGGCGATGAGGTCCATCCGGGCCGGGGTCAGGGGGGCGCTCAGGCGCTGGGCGTAGAGCGACTGGCGCTTGTTGATCATCTTCATCAGCTCCAGGCGCTCGGCCCGGGCGGCGGCGGCGAAGCGCTGGGCCAGCTCTGGATCGTCCGGGCGGGCCAACAGCCGCTCCAGGGTCTCGGCCGGGGCGGCCACCAGCTCCGGGGTGACCAGCAACTCGCGGATCTCGGTGCTGGGCAGGCGCTTCTCGAAGGGCAGCAGGGCCTTTTCCATCACCGAGACCAGGGCCCGGGCCCCGGTTTTGAGCTCGGCCGCCTGCTGGGCCAGGGCCGTGAGGGCCTCGGGCTCGAAGCGCAGGTCGATGTCGTAGGCGGCGAAGTCGCGTTTCTTGCTGATGACCACCGGGTTGTTGGGGTTCTTGAGGATCTCGTGCAGGTCATCGGCGGTCAGCTCGTCCAGGACCACCGTGACCGGCAGCCGGCCCACGAACTCGGTCTCGAACCCGAACTGCACCAGATCCTGGCTGGTGAGCTGGTGGAAATACTCCTGGTCCTGGCCGGCCTCGCGCACCGGGGCGGAGAAGCCCACCGACTTCTGGTTGAGCCGGCGCTTGACGATCTCGGGCAGGCCGCCGAAGGCCCCGGACATGATGAACAAAATGTGCCGGGTGTTGACGGTTCGCTTCTCGCGCTGGCCGGTCTTGCGGTATTTTTCGATGGCCTGGATCTGGGAGATCGGGTCGTGGGCCGTCTTGAGGTCCACCTCGGTCTCCTCCATGGGCTTGAGCAGGGCGCGCTGGACCCCGGTGCGGGAGACGTCCGGGCCGATCAGGTTGTTGCTGCTGGCGATCTTGTCCACCTCGTCGATGTAGACGATGCCGTACTGGGCCAGCTCGATGTCCTCGTTGGCCTCGTGGACCAAATCGCGGATCAGATCCTCCACGTCCCCGCCCACGTAGCCGGTTTCACTGAACTTGGTGGCGTCGCCCTTGACGAAGGGCACCCCCAGCTTGGCCGCGATCAGCTTGACCATGTAGGTCTTGCCCACCCCGGTGGGTCCGATCATCAGGACGTTATTCTTGATCAATCCCACCCCGTCGGCCGGGTCCTTGCTGGCCCGCTGGGCCAGGTAGCGGGCGCGGTTGAAGTGGGTGCAGACCTTGGTGGCCAGCACCGCCTTGGCCTCGTCCTGGCGCACGATGTACTGGTCCAGGTAGGCCACCATCTCCTCGGGGCGCATGTTGAAATTGATTCGGCTCCAGACCCCGTCGGACTCGCCGCCCTCGGGCTCGGGCAAAGGGCAGAGCTTGGGGGCCAAGGCCCTGGTCTGATTGCCGTATTTCTGGGCCAGGTAGTCGTTGAGTTCCCGTTCCACCGACTTTGGTTCGGGTGGGGCGGGGCGGGTTTCCTCGGGACCGAAAGGCTTGTCCATGTCGTGTTCCAGTGCTGGGTTTCCCAAAACCGGCCGCGCTGGCGGCGGTTTTTCCGAATCTTCAATGAATATAAAACCGTCCCGCTGGGGGCGCAAGGCGAGGCGGCGAGAGAACCCAGGGGCATTCGGGGATTTTTTTCTAGTTGCCAGCCGTTGGAGTTTGTGTATTATTGTCGAAGTTTTTGCCCGGCATCCACTGGGCAGGGGAAGGTGCGCTTTTTTCCTTGCCCAATGGATTCCGGGGAGCTATGGTTGAAGCTTCGGCTGGCGTAGCTCAATTGGCAGAGCGGCTGATTTGTAATCAGCAGGTTGCGGGTTCGATTCCCACCGCCAGCTCCAGTCTGGCGAGCCAGCCACCGGCTGGAGGTGGGCGGGGCCGAAATCGATTTCTGCCTGAGGCGAAGCGCAACCTGGCGAAAACATTGGTGGGGTTCCCGAGCGGCCAAAGGGAGCAGACTGTAAATCTGCCGGCGAAGCCTTCGGAGGTTCGAATCCTCCCCCCACCACCAGCTGCCGGACGCGCCGCGGGCGGCCCTTGGCCAAAAGGCCGCGGCGCGATATAATAGATAGGATAAGCCCACGTAGCTCAGTAGGTAGAGCACTTCCTTGGTAAGGAAGAGGTTCATCGGTTCAAGCCCGATCGTGGGCTCCAGACATTGTGGAAACGCGTAGCGCAGGGGCGGTCGACAGCCGGTTCCGGCCCCGTTTCTTATCGCCATAAGGAGTGTCCCCATGGCCAAGGCAAAGTTCGAGCGCAAGAAGCCTCACGTGAACGTGGGAACGATCGGGCACATCGACCACGGCAAGACCACGTTGACGGC
>JAIUYB010000524.1 GCA_020216625.1 Desulfarculus sp. | reverse complement strand
GAGCGCTGTCCGGCCGACTGCCCGGGCGGGCTTTGCGGCAAGCGGGTGCTCTACGTGGGCGGCCGGGCCAATCTGGTGCCCCACTCCCGCGCCCTGGTGGGGCGGGCCGGGGGGCGTTTCCGGCACCATGACGGCGGTCAGGAATGTCGGCGTTGCGCCCTGGACCAGTGCCTGGCCGGAGCGGACCTGGTGTTGTGTCCGGTGGATTGCGTCAGTCATGCCGCCTGCCAGCGAGTCAAGCGGGCCTGCAAGGGGGCCAGCTGGAGCGTCGTGCCTCTGCGCTGCTCCGGCCTGTCCTCTCTGGCCTCCGCCCTGGGGATGATGGACTAGGCACCTCCGAAGCCCCCGGCCCTGGATGACCCGCGGGGCCTACCCGGAGCGGACGGCGAGGCGATTCTCAGCCGCCCAGGCCGAAGCGGCGTTTGCGGCCCTGGCTGGAGGGAGCGGGATAGTCCAAGCTGCGTCCCGCCAGCAGATCCCGGGGGCCGGTCTTTAGCATCCGCAGGGTGGCCTCGCGCCCCACCAGGTCCAGCAGCTCCTCGCGGGCCAGGCTCAATACCGGCGGCCGGTTGACGGGTGAGTTGGCCTCGCTGGCCACGAAGTGAACCAGGCCCCTTTTCAGCAGGTTAGTAGCGTTGTTGCGCGTCTGGCGGCCGGAATCTCCGGTGAGGCTGGCCGCCCGGATCTGGCACAGGCATCCCATCTCCAACAGCCCCTCCAGCCAGTCCCAGTCCTTTCCCGGCGAGACGCACTCGGGATGGGCGATGATGGGCGTCAGGCCCAGGGACTGAAACTCGAAGATCATCTGGTCCAGGCCATGATCGCGGTCGGCGTCGGGCGGCTCCATCAGGAAATAGCGGCCTTGGTCGGCCAGAGTGGGGAGCAGGCCCTGGCGGGCGGCCTCCAGGGTCGCGGGCTCCAGAAAAACATCCGCGCCCGGGTGGACCTGGACAGGTATGCGCTGGCTATCCAGATGGCTATTGAGCAGGCGCACCGTCTTGCGGATGTCGTCCAGGGAGTGCTGGAAGAAAGCTTTGCCGAAGCGTGGGGTCGCGATGATGTCGGTGATCCCGTCCCTGGCCGCCACCCGGCACATCTCCAGGGTTTCTTCCCAACTCTTGGCGCCGTCGTCCATCTTGGGCAGGATGTGGCAATGGATGTCGATCATGCTTGATCCGCTTTTGGCCTGGGGGCGGTTGCCTCAGCGCCGGGTGGAGGGGGAATTGCCGCCGCCAGCCAAGGGGACGCGGAGCAAGCGCTCCAGCTCCTCCGGCTCCAGGGCCAGCAGGGCGGGGGTCAGGTTGGCCCGGGCCTGGGCCAGGTTGGGATCCAGGCGCAGGGCCTGATGATAGCTGCGCACGGCCTGGAGGTTGTCGCCCCGCAGGCGTTGCACCAGGCCCAGGGTGTCCCACAACTTGGGTTGCTCCGGCTGGATTTTCACCGCCTGGCTGGCCAGATCCTCGGCCCGGGCCAGGTCCTTGCCCTGGCGGGCCAGGCACCAGGCCAGATTGTTCATCACCACGGGGTTTCGGGGGGCCTGGGCGAGGGCTTTCTCATAAACCGCCGCCGCCTCCTCCGCCCGGCCCAGATCCAGGAGCACCCCGGCCTTGTCGCTGAGCAGCCGGGGGTCCAGGGGGGCCCAGGCCAGAGCCTGGTCGTAGGCCGCCAGGGCCTCGCGAGGATCCTTGCGGGCGGCGCGGGCCAGGGCGATCAGGTGCCAGCCCGGACCGTCGGGGTTGAGCTCGACATCTTTGAGCAGCGCCGCCTCGGCCTCGGCGTAGCGGCCCTGGTCAAAGAGCTCGTTGCCCCTGCGCCAGTAGGCGTCGGTGGTGCGCATGGCCAGGGCCCACTGGGGGCCCAGGGCGAAGGGCGGGGAGATCTGGCCCAGGGGCAGGTCCTGGACCGAGGCCAGGATCTCCGGCCCCATGTCCGCCGGAGACAGGCAGCGCAGGCGGTGTCCGGAGCGATCGTCACGAGTCAATTCCCGGCTCATCACCAGGAACTTGGCGACGCCATCGATCTGGTCTCGCATAGCCTGGGCCCGGGACTGGTCGGGCGCCAGGAGAAGGCGAAGGCAGATGCGTTGACTGTCGGTTTCCGGCAGACGAAGGGAGCTGGACGGTTCGGCGGCGGGCTGGGTCGGGGTGGCGGCCCGGGCCGGCAAGGGGTCGGAGAAGGGCAGGGGTTGCATCTCGGCGCAGGCGGACAGCCCGGCCAAAAGGCCCAGGATTAGGAGGGCTCGGAACCATCGCGCGGCGGTCACGGTCTCCTCCCGAAGGAAGTAGTGGTTCCCTCGCCGCCGCCAAGGACGGTCAGGCGGCCAGAGCGGGTTCGGGCCGGGACATGGCCCTGGCCAAGGGGGTGGGGCGGTGGCGATCCTCATCAATAATAATTAATAAAAAACTCTAGTTGACTCATGTTGAGCCTTCGATTTTCGGCTCCCGGCCCCACCGTTAAAATACACGTTTTTGGGCTCTGGTTCCAGGAAAGTGGCCAGGCTTGGAACTGACCTCAGCAGTGAAGCTCCGCCGGCAGCGCGGACCATCGCCCCAGGAATAAAAAAATAAAATCAACCGCATCGCCAATGATGACCGGCGTCCGGCGGGTCGGGCCGGGCGTCGGCCAGTCATGGGCCGTAAAATCGCGCGGCAGGCGCAGCACCAGGC
>JAIUYB010000523.1 GCA_020216625.1 Desulfarculus sp. | reverse complement strand
AGCATAACCAGCCGGGTGTTGGCAAGACCAGGCTGTGCGCCGCGCATTGGTCCGGCTCCCGCCCGGGGCTTAAGCCCGAGGCGGACCCGGCGTTGGGCGCGCGGATTAGGCCTTGCGGGCCGGCTTTTTGGCGGCGGGCTTGGGCGCGGGCTTTTTCTTGGCCGGGGCCTTGGCCGCCTTGCGGGCCAGGTCCCTTAAGCGCTCCAGCTCCTGCTCCACCAGATAATTCACCGAGCCCTTGGGATATTTTCCCTTGGGGTTTAGCTCCCCGGCCGGCAGGCCGGTGAAGATCTCCAAGGCCTGGTCCAGATGCTCCACCGCGTAAATGCTGAACTTCTTCTTGCGCACCGCCGCCACGATCTCCCGGGGCAGCATCAGGTTTTTGAGGTTGGCGGCCGGGATCACCACTCCCTGCTGACCGGTCAGGCCCCGGGCCTGGCAAAGGCGGAAGAATCCCTCGATCTTGATGTTGACCCCGCCGATGGCCTGGGCCCGGCCGTTCTGATCCATGGAGCCGGTGATGGCCAGGTCCTGGCGCAGCGGCGCGCCGGAGATGCGGCTGATCAGGGCCAGGGTCTCGGCCAGGGTGGCCGAGTCGCCGTCGATGGAGCCGTAACTCTGCTCCATCACCAGGCTGGCGGTCAGGGTCAGGGGGCCCCTGCCGCCGAAGCGGTTGCGTAAAAACCCGGCCAGGATCAGGGTGCCCTTGGTGTGGAAGGGTCCGGAGAGATTGCTTTCGCGGTCGATGTTGACCACTCCCTCGCGGCCCAGACCCAGGGAGGCGCTGATCCGCCCCGGGTGGCCGAAGGCATGGTCGCCCAGGTCGAAGACCGCCAGGCCGTTGACCTGGCCCACCTGGCTGCCGCTGGTGTCGATGTGGATGAAGTCTCGGGTCACCGCCTCGCGCAGGCGCTCCTCGGTCTGGGAGGCCCGATGACGGCGCTGGTCCACCGCGGTCTGCACGTCCTGGGCCTGGATGGCCTGACGTTCGGCCTGGCGGGCGTAAAAGTTGGCCTCCTTGAGGATATCCTCGACGATGGCCAGTTGCAGGGTCAGGCGTTCGCGGTCGCCGGTCAGCTCGGCGGCCAGCTCGATCAGCCGGGCCACCGCCTCGCGGTGCAAGGGCAGCATCTGGTGCTCCTTGCCCACGTGGCAAAGGTGGCTGATGAAGCCCGTGACCTCCGTCGCCCCCCAGTCCATGCGATCAGCCATCTGGGCCCGGACCTTGAACAGCTTGGGGAACTGGGGGTCATAGGCGTAGAGCAGATTGTAAAGCATGGTCTCGCCCACCAGTATCACCTTGAAATCCAAGGGGATGGGCTCGGGACGCAGGGTGCGGGTGACCATGAAGCCCAGCTGCTCCATGGCGTCTTCCATCACCACCTGCTTCTCCTTCAGGGCGCGCTTGAGGCCCTCCCAGGGCAGCCACAGGCGCAACAGGTCCAGGGCGGGCAGCACCAGGTAGCCGCCGTTGGCCTTGTGCAGGGCCCCGGCCTGGAGCAGGGTGAAGTCGGTCAGCAGGGCCCCGAACTGGGCCTGGCGCTCGATGCGGCCAAAAAGGTTGGGGTGGGTGGGATGGTTGACCACCACCACCGGCGCGCCCTGGGTCTCGGAGTGGTCCACGAAGACGTTGACCTGGTACTCGCGGTAACTCTGCTCCTCGCTGGGCACCGGGAAGGGCAGGGCGGGCTGCTCCTTTTTCTTGAAGCGCTCGAAGTTGTCCACCAGGTCCTCGCGCACCTGCTCCAGGTAGACCAGGACCTCCTTCTGCTCGGCGTATTTATCGAAAAGCTCGTCCAGCAGGTGGCCCACCCCGGCCAGCACCGTGGCCCGGTCCAGTTCGCGCAGGGCGGCGTTCAGCTCCTTCTCCTCCCCGCTCACCTGGCGCAGGACCTCGGCCACCCGCTGTTGCAGGATCTCGCTCTTTTCCCGCAACTTGGCCCGGTCCTCCTCCTTCATCTCGCGGATGTCGGCCTCGCTCATGGGCTCGCCGTCGGCGCCCATGGGGGCCAGCATGATCCCGCTGGCCTCGAAGCGCAGCAGGTAGCCCTGCTCGCGGGCCTCCTGGTCCAGAGCCTGGAACATCTCGGCCCGGCCGCGCTTGAACTGGTTGACCAGGGCCTCGCGGGCGCTGGCGTAGTCCTCGCTCTCGAAAAGAGCCGGGATCTTGGTTTTGAGCCCGTCCACCAGGCCGGCCATCTCCTTGGCGAAGACCTTGCCCTGGCCGGTGGCCAGGCGCAGGGCCCGGGGCTGGTCGGGCTGGCGGAAGTTGTGGACGTAGACCCAATCCGGCGGCGCGGGCTGCTCCTTGGCGATGCGCTCCACGAAGCTGCGCACCAGGTGGGTCTTGCCGGTGCGCTGATCGCCGGCCACGAAGACGTGGTATTCCATGTCGCGCATGGCCAGACCGAATTCCAGGGCCGCCTTGGCCCGGTCCTGGCCCACCACCGGCTCCTGGCACTGGGGGGCCTGGTCGCTGGTCTCGAAGGGCACCAGGGCGGGGTCGAAATCGCGGCGCAGGTCTTGGGGCTTGAGCGGCTTCAGGGTGACGGCCATGCCAGCATCCTCCGGTGGCGGTGCGCAATACGCGAGTGGGCTGAAAGTTTCGTTAGAGGATAGCACAGGAAGGCTGTCGAGCGCGGAGGCGGGCATAAAAAAAGGGGCCCCAC
>JAIUYB010000522.1 GCA_020216625.1 Desulfarculus sp. | reverse complement strand
GGCCGGACTGCCTCCCGACTTGGTGGCCAAGGCCCTGGCGGACAAGGCCGACCTCGACCTTGACCAGCAAGCCGCCCTGGCGCGGGCCGCCGGCTATCATTACGAGGACCTGCTCGGCCTGGGCCGCGCCCTGATCGAAGGCCGCGCCACGGCCCAGCCCCTGGAGCCCAGCCGGGCGGTGGCCCTCTACCTGGAGCAGTTGCTCAAGGTGGTGGGCTCCTTCCGCCTGGCCGAGGGCGAGGAGGAGCTCTGCCAGCGGGTGGTGCGGCTCCTGGTCCAAATCTTCGGCTTTTCCCGGGTGATCCTGTTCCTGCTTCACGACCGCCGCTTGGAGCCCACCGCCCTTTATTGGCCCGGCGGGCGAGGCGACGTGTTGCTGAAGTGCCTGACCAAGGAAACCCCCGCCTGGGGCCCGGACCTGGCCGAATACGAGACCCTGGCCCTGGGACGCTGCCTGCCGGTGAGCGTGGGCCAGACCGACCTCTTCGGACCGGCCAGCAGCGGCCTCTTGGGCCAGGATTGCGAGATCGCCCTGGCCCCGCTGTTCACCGAGCGGCAGTTCGTCGGCCTGCTCTCCGCCGATTTCGGGCCCCGGGCCCGGGCTCTGAACGACGCCGACCTGGCCCTGGTGGAGACCTACGCCGCCTTGGCCGGAACCCTGCTCAACAACCAGCGCCTCTACGCCGAGTTGCAACGCAAACACCACGAGTTGGATCTGCGCCTGCGCGAACTGATGGTGGTGGGGGAGATGACGCGGGTCCTCAACCAAGCCCTGGGCCCGGAGCAGGTGGCCCAGGACCTGCTGGCCTTGCTGGTGGATAGCCTGGGGGCCCATTCCGGCTTCCTGTTCCTCCACGACGAAGACGCCCGCCAACTGCGCCTGCTGGGCAGCCATGGCCTGGAGCCGGAGCTGGCCCAGGACTGGGCCACGCTGCCCTGCCAGGACCTGGAGCAACTCCTGGTGGCCTTGGAGGGGCCGGAGGCCCAGCGCCAGCAATCCCCGGAGCTATCGCGCCTGCTGCCCGGGCTCACCCCGCCGGCCCTGATCCGCGGCCTGCGCACCCGGGGCAAATTAATGGGCCTCTGGGGGTTGGGACGCCGGCCGGGCTCCCCGCCCTTCCCCGGCGGCCAGGAGCGGGTGCTGGCCACCGCCGACGAGCAGATGGGGGTGGTGCTCAACTCCTGGCGTCTGCGCCTGTTGGCCACCACCGATTTCCTCACCGGACTATCCACGCGCGCCCGCTTCGTGGAGACCCTGGAAAAGGAGCTGCGGGTGGCTGGCTATCTGGGCCATCCCCTCAGCCTGATCTTCCTGGACGCCGATCACTTCAAGCGCATCAACGACCGCTACGGCCACCCCGCCGGCGACGCGGTGCTGGCCGGCCTGGCCGACTGTCTGCGCCAGACCACCCGCTCCAGCGACACCCTGGCCCGGGTTGGCGGCGAGGAGTTCGCCGTAATCCTGCCGCGATGCGACCAAGAGCGCGGCAAGGAGCTGGCCGAGCGCATCCGGGAGCGGGTGGCGGCGATGCGGGTGGAACATCGCCAACACGCCTTGCGAATCACCGTGAGCCTGGGCCTGGCCACCTGGAACCCAGGCGACGCCGCCAGCCCCGATGAGCTGGTGGAGCGGGCCGATCAGGCCCTCTACCGGGCCAAGCACGCCGGCCGCAACCGGGTGGCCATCTACCATCCCAGCCAGGACACCCGCACCTGGGGTTCCCTGGACTGATCGCCACGGTGGTCAACCCCGCCGACGAGGGGTATTACTACTTCGCCGCCGCGCCCTTAAACCCCGGAGGCCGTCCGCCATGCCCTCCCCCGACGCCCTGCGCCTGATCTTCATGGGCACCCCCGCCATCGCCGCGCCCTCCCTGGAGGCCCTGGCCGCCGCCGGCCACCGGATCCTCCTGGTGATAACCCAGCCCGACCGCCCCGCCGGACGCGGCCGCAAGCTCCAGCGCGGGGCGGTGGCCGCCGCCGCCGACGCCTTGAGCCTGCCCGTGGCCCAGCCCGAACGCGCCGCCCAGATCATCCCCCAACTGGCGGCCCTGGCCCCCGACGCCCTGGTGGTGGTGGCCTTCGGCCAGGTGCTGCCCCCCGAACTCCTGGCCATCCCCCGCCTGGGGGCGATCAACCTGCACACCTCGCTGCTGCCCGCCCTGCGCGGGGCCGCGCCCATCCAGCGCGCCATCATCAATGGCCTGGCCGAGACCGGCGTCTCCACCATGTTCATGGACGCCGGCCTGGACACCGGCGACATCATCCTCCAGCGCGCCACCCCCATCGGCCCTCAGGAGACCGCCGGGGAGCTGACCCAGCGCCTGGGCCTGATCGGGGCGGAGCTCCTGGTCCAGACCCTGGCCGCCCTGGTCCGGGGCCAGGCCCCCCGCCGGCCCCAGGACCCAACCCGGGCCAGCCTGGCCCCCCGACTGCGCAAAGATGAGGGCCGGGTGGACTGGACCCGCCCCGCCCGCGAGATCGACTGGCTGGTGCGGGGGGTCGACCCCTGGCCCGGGGCCTTCACCCTCTGGCGCGGCCAGCCGCTGAAGCTTTTCGCCCCCACCCGGGTGGAGGAGATCCCCAGCCCCGCCCCGCCAGGCTCCCTGTTGCCCTCCCCGCCCGAGGCCGGCTTCCTGCGCCTGGCCACCGGCCGGGGCGTGCTGGGCCT
>JAIUYB010000521.1 GCA_020216625.1 Desulfarculus sp. | reverse complement strand
GGTCGTAGCTCAGCTGGGTGGTTCCCCGGGTCACGGCCCGGGACCAGAGCTGATATAGGCCGGCGTTGGCCGGGGTCTCGGCCGCCTGCCCGCCGGGGGCGGCCAGGGTGAAGGTCATCAGGGGCACCGCCCGCTGGGGCTTGACGATCAGGGTCAGACCGTTGGCCAGCTTGGCGCGGATCGCCTGACCCTCGGAAAAGGCCGGGGTCGGGGGCAGGGCGGCGCTCAATTGCTCTACCTTGGCCCGGAGCGCGGCCAGGTCGGGGGCCGGCGCTCCCTCGGGAACCTGGATGACCAGGCTCAGGCCTTCGGGGCGAAAGTTGGTCCGGGCCGCGGCCGCCACCTGTTCGGCGGTGACCGCCTTGAAACGATCCAGGTACTCGGCGGCCTTTTCGTAGCCGCCGCGCAACAGCTCGAAATAACCCAATAGGTTGGCCTGACCCTGCATGGTCTGGCGGCTGCGCACCTGTTGGGCCTGGGCGTTGACCCGGGCCCGGCTCAGCTCCGCCTCGCTGGGCGGCCGCACCGCCAGGCTCAAGGCCTCGGCGATGAGTTCCGACCAGGCCTTGCCGGTTTGATCGGGGTTGAGCTTGGCCTCCACCTCAAATAGGCCCACCCCGGCCGGGGTGAAGCAATCCACCCCCACCGCGTCCACCAGGCCCTTTTCCTCCTTGACCACGCGCCAGAGTCGGCTGGTGCGCCCGCCGCCGGCCACCTCGGCCGCCACGTCCAGGGGATAGACCGCCTCGTTGGGCAGACCGGGGATTTGCCAAGCGATCACCAGCGCGGCCTGCTTGACATCCTCCCGCATGACCTTCAGGCGGGGTCCCGGGGCCAGGTTCACTGGCGGCAGTTGGAAGTCCGGGGCGGGCTGGGAGGAGAGGGGGGCGAAGACCTGGGCCAGTTGGGGCAAGAGCCGGGCGCTGTCGAAATCGCCCACCGCCACCACGGCCATGTTGGGGGCACGGTACCAGCGGGCGCGATAGGCCAGAATGTCCGCGCGGGTGATGGCCCGCACCGACTCCTCGCTGCCGATCACCGGTCGGCCATAGGGGTGGTCGCCGAAGGCCAGGGCCATGGCCTCCCGTCCCCGGCGGCGGTCGGGGCTGTCCTGGCCCATGCGGATCTCCTCGATCACCACCTCTTTTTCCCTCTCCAGCTCTTGGGGATCGAAGCTGGCGTTGACCACCGCGTCGGCCAACAGGCGCAGAGCCTCGTCGGCGTAACGGCTGGCCACGGTGACGAAATAGTTGGTGTGGTCCAGGGTGGTGTAGGCGTTCACCTCGCCGCCCAGGCCCTCGATGCGGCGGGCCAGGGTGCCCACCGGCTGGCTGGGGGTGCCCTTGAAGATCATGTGTTCGATCAGATGGGTGATGCCGTGCTCCCGGGGCCGCTCATAGGCCGAGCCGGCCTTGACCCAGACCTGGAAGGAGACCACCGGGGCTTCGTGGTTTTCGCTGGCGATGATGGCCAGGCCGTTGGCCAGGCGGTGACGCTGGGGAGCGGCCTGGGCCAGGGCCGGCATGACCAGCAGGATGACCAGGGTGATGAGGACGGCGCGGGTTTTCATGTCATACTTCCTCGTGGAGGGGATCGCCTGGCGGCGCGGGCGCTGGTCCGGCGGCCATGCCATCAGTATACCCGGCCCGGGGCGGGGCCCCAATCTTTCCGGTTCGGCAGGTTGTTACAAATTTGCAATATGTACGTGTGATTGTGATAGTATAGCCAGCCAGGGCGCGGCCGCCCCCTCCCGCGGGGGAAGGGGCGGCCGGCGAGCTTGGCAACCCTTTCACCAGGCCGGGCCCGGGATGAATCCGGGCCGGGGGGAAGAACACCCCATGCGCATCGCCTTCATGATGGACCCCCTGGCAGACATCGAGCCGGTGATGGAGACCACCAGCCAGCTCATGTACGAGTGCAACCAGCGGGGCCACACCGTTTATTTTCTGGAGCCGCATGACGTCTACATGCGCGGCAGCCGCTTGGTGGCCCGCATGCGCAACCTTCGGGTGGGGCGCGACCTGCCCATGACCGACTATTGGCGGGAGGCCATCGCCTGCTTGAAGCGCGAGGAGCTGATCTACGAGGAGATCACCGAGATCGACGCCCTGTTCCTGCGCAAGGATCCGCCCCTGATCCACCAATGCATGGAGTTTTTGGCCTCGGCCAACGATCAGATTTTCATGGTCAACAGCCCGGTGGGCCAGATGATGGCCAACAGCAAGCTCTACCTGCTCAATTTTCCGGACATCGTGCCCGAGACCCACGTCAGCCGCGACCCCGGCCGGCTCAAGAAGATCATCGAGGAGTTCGGCGGGGCCATGGTCATGAAGCCCCTGACTCGCTCCCGGGGCGAGGGGGTGATCAAGGTCAGCAACCAGGACCGCGACAACCTCAACTCGCTGATCAACTACTACGTGCAGGCCAACGAGCCCTATCCTCGGCGCGAGGCGGTGATGGTCCAGGCCTTCCTGGAGGAGGTCAAGACCCAGGGCGACGTGCGCGTCCTGCTGCTGAACGGCGAGATCATTGGCGCCATGCGCCGCATACCGGCCGAGGGCGATTTCCGCACCAACATCCATGCCGGGGCCAGTCCGGCCAAGCATGTGATAACCGAGACCGACCGCCGCATCTGCCAGCGGATCAAGCCGCGCCTGATCAAGGACGGGCTGTACT
>JAIUYB010000520.1 GCA_020216625.1 Desulfarculus sp. | reverse complement strand
CATGCTCGACCAGATAATTGTACCGCCTAGCGTGACAATATGTGAATCTCGGACCACTCACAGCCCTTGGACTCGATTAAATCACCAGCGGTGGTCAGTTATATTTTTACACCCAATTCACGCGGTTCATGGTATGCTTTTTGTATCGCCTTTTAATGACCTGCCCGTGCCTCCACCCCAAAAATCGGGACGAGCGCCGTGAATTTGCTCTGTTGCTTCGCGCCGGGGCAGCCCCGCCTCGAACTGTTGAAACACCTTGTTTTGACTGGTGTTGCCTGCCGGGACAAGGAGTTTTTCGACAGCCTGGCGGCCCTGGACGCCCGCCTGGCCCAGGGCGGACCCCACGCCTCCCACCAGGTGGTGGTCATCGCCCCAGGCCCGGATGAGCGCTGGGAGTCCCTGCTGGCCAACCGGTCGCCCGATGCCTGCCAGGAACTGATAGTGATCCTGCCCACTGATAACGGCCGCCTGCCGAACCACCCCCAAGTCTCCGGCAACCTGATGCTGGTTTCCGACCAGGTCCATCCCCTGCTTCTGATCAGCTACCTGGCCAGCCTGGTGGCCCTGCACAGCGGCCAGGGGAGAAAAGCTCTGGTTCCGCCAGGTGATACGCCAATCTCCTCCGCCATGTAACCTCTCCGCCCGCCGCGGCGATATTATTGCTAGGAACCAGCCGAAACGCCGCCCCGGTCCATCCGGCCGGCGCGGTCTGAGTTCAGACCATGGCCGGCGAGCGGCGACGTCGCGCCGGAGGGAAGGATGGCATGAGATCACACCTGTCCGCCGCGGAGTTGGGTTTCCTGCTGGGCCGCCTGCCATTGGAGGATCTGCCCGAGGTGGCGGAGGGGGACCGGCGGGGCCTGGACTCTCGGGTTTCGGGTCAGGCGGCCTCGACTCAGCCCCAATCGGCCTGGAACCGCCCCGCCACCGCCGGGCGGCCACCAGCCAGACACAACGGGTAGGGCATGAAACGGATCGCCATTTGGTTGTCGCTGTGCCTGTTGGTCTTGGGCTGCGCCGGTCCGGGTCCGGACCAGGGTCCGGGTGAGGCCGGCCCCGGCCTCCGCGGCCGGCGGGACGCTCCCGGCCGTCCCAGGGGCCTGCCCGAGAGCCTGGACGAGTACCTGTCCCTGTTGCGTCAGCGGCTGCACCTGACCCCGGAGCAGGAAAGCCAGGTGGTGCCGGCGCTCCGGGCCGAGTTGGATAAAAAAAGTGAGATTCGCAAAAGGTACCAGTACAGTGATCCCCGGGAGGCGGCCCAGCGCATGGCCCAGGAGGAGCGCCAGGTCCACGAGGAGACCCTGGCCAGGTTGGCCGAGGTTCTCTCCCCGACCCAACTGGACGTGTTGCGCAAGTTGCAGGAAGAAGGAGTCAAGGGGCCCGACGGACCCGCCGGACGCGGCGGGGGAGGCCCCGGACGCGGCAAGGGCCCTGGCATGATGAACTAACCCCCTGCTCCCCCGGCGTTTGGGAACCAGGCCGGGGAACAGGGTGGGGCCGAGGCGGGGGGACGACCTGCCGCCGCCGGAGCCCTCGGAAAGCGACCGCGCGCATGGACCGGACTTGACCCAGGCTCCAGCCAACCCCACCGGTATCTCCGACCAGGTGGTCATCGCCCAGGTGCTGGAGGGAGAGACCCAGGCCTTCGAGTTGTTGATCGAGCGCTACAAAGCCATGGTGGGCGCCATCGTGGCGGGCAAGGTGCCTCGGGATCAGGCCCCGGAGGTGGCGCACGAGGTCTTCATCAGGGCCTTCGAGTCCTTGGGGCGCTATCGGCCCCTGAAGCCCTTCGGCCACTGGCTCTCCACCCTGGCGGTGCGGACCTGCCACGACTACTGGCGACGCACCTATGGCAACCGCGAGGTGCCCGTGGCCGCCCTGTCGGAGCAGCAACAGGCCCACCTGGAGAGCCAAGGCGCCCGGGAGGGCGCGGAGGACGCCTCCAGCGACCAGGAGCGGTTCGAGACCTGGGAGATGCTGGACTGGGCCCTGGGACACCTGTCCCCGGGCGACCGCTTGGTCCTGACCTTGGTGCACCTGGAGGGCCACTCGGTGGCCGAGGCGGCCGCGCTGTTGGGCTGGTCGGCGGTCAACGTGAAGGTGCGGGCCCATCGCGCCCGCCAAAAGATGCGCAAGGTTATCATGGCGGCGATGCAGGAGGGGAAAGATGGTTGATACGATGGATCCGCGCGGCCTGGACCGCTGGGAAGCGCGATTGCGAGACGCCCACCGCCGGAGGCCGCAACCACACCTGGGCCAGGAATGGCAAGCCGGCCTGATGCGCGAAATCATGCTGCGCGCCAACCGGGCCCGCCTGGAGGCCCAGGCCCGCGGCGCGGCCTTCTCCCGCCTCTTGCTGCGCTTCGCCGGAGCCACCGCGCTGTTGGCCGTCGCCATGGGGTTCTACGCCCAATTCTATAGCCCCGACCTGGAGACCCAGGCCGCCGGTCTGGTGCTGGAGCGTCCCTTGGAGGTGACCGCCCTTGAGCATTGGCTCGGATCCTGATTGGGAGGAGGAAGCCGATGCCCAAATGGCGCATGTGGATCGGAGTGCTGGCGGTCTTCGCCTGCGGCCTGGCCATTGGCGCGGTGGCGGGCAGCCTCTATGAACGCCACGCCGCGTTGATGCATATCGCGCGCATCCGGGCCGACCGGGGTGCCTCCATCGCCCAAATA
>JAIUYB010000016.1 GCA_020216625.1 Desulfarculus sp. | reverse complement strand
CACAAACGACAGACGTGATGGTTCATGGCATGATCTCCGCGAGGCGAGCGGCCATCTCCGGCGGCAACTCCGGCCGCTGCTGGGTGAGATCGCCGCCGACCACCACCTTGGGATAGGGCGCCCATTCCACCGGGGTCTTCACCTCCAGCACCGCCGGGCCGGTTTCGGCCTGCAACCAGTCCAGGGCCGCGGATACATCACGATCGTGGGTCAGGGCGCGGGCGGGCAGGCCGAAGGCGTCAGCCACCCGCACCACGTCCGGCACTGAGTAGCCTTCAACGGTGGCCGGGTGGAGGCCGGCGAAGTTCTCGTCCTGGAAATACCGCATCAGTCCCAGCATGCCGTTGTTGATGACCACCAGCTTCACCGGCGCGCGTAAGGTGGCGATGGTGGACAGCTCGGAGACGGCCATCTGGAAGCCGCCATCGCCGGTGATGGCCAGCACCGGTCGGTCGGGGGCGGCGAAATGGGCCCCGATGGCCGCCGGAATGGCATAGCCCATGGTGCCCAGGCCGCCGGAGTAAAGGATGCGGTCGCCGGCCTTGATCTCCATGACCTGGGCGGTCCACATCTGGTGGCCACCCACGTCGACGGTGTAGATGGACCCCGACGGCTGGGCGCGGGACAGCCGGCGCAGCAAGGCCTTGGGATTCAGGTCTCCCTGGTCTTCCTCGCCATCACCCCGAAGCAGGGTCCGAGCCTCCCCGATCTGGTCCAGCCAGGCCTGGGGAGTGCTGAATTCCAGTGGCTTGCGGGCCTCCCATTCGGCGAAGTCACGGAAAAACGAGCGCAGATCGAGATGGATTCCCAGGGCGGTTGGAACCGTGCTGCCAATCACGCAGGGATCCACCTCCACGTGGATGATTTGTTTGTTGGCGGCGAAGGCGCTGATCTTGGCCGTCTGACGGGAATCCAGGCGGGTGCCCAAGGCGATGACCAGATCGGCCTTGGCTAGGGTCCGATTGGCGTGGCGGTTGCCGTAAGCCCCGATGAAGCCCACGTACAAGGGGTCGTCGTTGGGAAAGGCGTCCTTGCCCAACAGGCTGACCACCACTGGCAAACGCAGGCGGCGGGCGAAGGCGGTGGCCGCGGCCGCTGCGTCGGCGGTCTGGATGCCACCGCCCAAGAGCAGCACTGGTCGGCGGCTGGCGGCCAACATGGTCCGGAAACGGTCGTAATCCGCCTCGCTCAGGGTGCGCCGCTCCTCATGCCCATAAGCGACCGTCAGCTCGCCGGGGTCGATCTCCTGCTTCTGCACATCAAAGGGGATGTCGTACAAGGTTGGCCCCGGACGCCCCTCGAGGGCTTGGCGGATGGCGTCCCGCAGCAGGTAAGGGACCATCTCCGCCCGGTCCACGAAATAGGCGGCCTTGGTCACCGGCGTGGCGATGGGAACGATGTCGGTTTCCTGATAGCCCAGTTGCCGCAAGGGCCGGCCGTACTTGAAGGTGCCGGTGGTCACGTTGCCGGTCAGGTGCAGGACTGGCACCGAATCGAAATAACTTTGGGCCATGCCGGTGATCAGGTTGGTGGCTCCGGGGCCGCTCATGGCCAGGGCCAGCCCCAGGCCATGGCGGAGGCGGGCGTAACCGTCGGCCGCCAGGGCGGCGTTCTCCTCGTGGCGCATGGGCACGATGGTCATGAGATCGTTGCGACGGATGGCGTCCAGGAGCATGGCGTTGGTGCCGCCGGCATAGGTGAACACATGCCCCACGCCGGCCACCTTCGACAGGTAGCGCGGAATGAATTCACAGGCTTTCATGATTCAAGCTCCCCCATGGGCGGCCGACTGCCGCCGGACCGAACGTCGCCATGTAAAAACCTGGCGAAACAATCCCTGACGTATTCGATCAGTTCAGCGTCGATGCCCGGATACAACCCTAGCCAGAAGCTGTTTTCGGTCACTTGGTCGCTGACCGCCAGCCCGCCATCCGCCACCCGGAGCCTCACGCCGCGATAGGCCGGTTGCCGGACCAGGTTGCCGCCGAACAGCAACCGGGTGGCGATTCCTCGGTCGTCCAGGAACTCGATCAGTCTTCGACGATCGAAAGGAAGCCCCGGTCGCAGGGTCAGGGGGAAGCCGAACCAGCAAGGGTCTGCTCCAGGAGTGGGTTCGGGCAAGATGAACCACTCCTCGAATTCGGCGAACGCCTGGCGCAGGGTCTGGTAGTTCCGGCGGCGGGCGGCCATGAATCCGGGAAGCTTTTCCATCTGGGCCAGCCCGATGGCGGCCTGGGTGTCGGTCAGCTTGAGGTTGTAGCCGATATGGGAATAGACGTACTTGTGGTCATAACCCTCCGGCAGGTCGCCGTGGCGTTGGGTGAACCGCTTGCGGCAGGTTCCGTCCACGCCCGGGGGGCACCAGCAATCCCGGCCCCAATCCCGCAAGGACATGGCGATGCGTTTAAGCAGGCCATCGGAAGTAAGCACCGCGCCGCCCTCGCCCATGGTCAGGTGGTGGGCGGGGTAGAAGCTGGTGGTGGCCAGGTGGCCGAACCCGCCCACCATCCGGCCCCGCCAGGTGGAGCCCACCGCGTCGCAGCAATCCTCCACCAGCCAGAGATCGTGACGGCGAACGAAATCCAACACCCGGTCCACCTCGAAGGGGTTGCCCAGGGTGTGGGCCAGCACCACCGCCCGGGTGCGGTCGGAGCGGGCCGCTTCCAGCTGTTCGGGATCGATGTTGTAGGTGGGCAGCGCGATGTCCACAAACACCGGGACCAGGCCATTCTGGATGATGGGATTGACCGTGGTGGGGAACCCGGCGGCCACGGTGATCACCTCGTCGCCGGGTTGGAGTCGCCGCTCGCCCAGCAGGGGCGAGGTGAGGCTGGAGACGGCCACCAGGTTGGCCGAGGAGCCGGAGTTGACCAGCAGGCAGTGGGCCAGTCCCATGAGATCGGCAAAGGAGCGCTCGAAGGCCAGGGCGAAACGGCCAGCCGTCATCCAGGCGTCCAGGGCCGCCTCCACCGCCATGACCAGCTCGCGATGGTCAAAGACCCTTCCCCCCACCGGCGCTCTCGGACCGCCGGAGGGGACCGGGCCGGCGCCAAAGGCCGCCAGGTGATACTGGACCGTGAGGTCCAGGATCTTTTGCCTCAGATCAGCGGCGGTCGGGTTCATGGGCGAAATATTCCTTGTACCAGGTGATGGTTCGCTTTAAGCCCTCCTCCAAGTCGAACTGGGGGGACCAAGCGAGGACTTCCCGGGCTTTGCGCGCGCTGAGCAGTTGCTGGGGAATCTCGTTGGACGCCTGATTGAGGATCCTAGGGGGAGGGCCGCCGCCGAACAGCCGGGTTATCAGCTGCACCAGGTCCAGCACCGTCCGTCCATCCTGGTTGGAGAAATTGAAGGACTCCCCGGCCAGCTCTGGCCGGGCGGCCAGCGCCTCGGCCAGCAGGGTGTAGGCCGCGGCTCCGTCTTCCACATAAAAATAATCCCGGACAAACAAACCATTCGAGCGGATGACCGGAGCCTCTCCCCGCAGCAGGGAGCGGATGGTCCCGGGGACGATCCGGTTCCAGTTGAGGTCCCCCCCGCCGTAGAAGTTTCCGCACCGGGTGACAACCACCGGAGTCCGGTAGGTTTGGGCGTAGGTCTGGGCGATAAGGTCCGCGCAGGACTTGCTGACATCGTAGGGATGCCGTCCCTGGAGAGGGGCGCTCTCGTCATAAAGCGAGCCACCCTGGTCGCCATAGGCCTTGTCCGAGGAGGCCACCACCACCTGGCGGACCAAAGGGCTGCGGCGAACCGCCTCCAAGAGGCTCCAGGTCCCTTGGATGTTGGATTCGAAGGTGGAGACCGGGTTTCGATTGGCGATGCCCACGATCGTCTGAGCCGCCAGGTGGAAAACGGTGTCGACCTCGTATTCGCCCAAGGCCCGTTCCAGGAGGTCACGGTCCCGCACGTCCCCCCAGACCGTCTTGACCTGGTTGGCCATGCCGGTCCGGGCCAGCTCGCTTTGGGGAGCGCCATCCCGAACCAGGCAAATCACGTCGGCCTGCTGATCCAACAGGCGGCGCACCAGCCAACCGCCCACCAGGCCGGTGGCCCCGGTGACTAACACCGGTCGATCACGCCAAAAGGAGCCGTTCACGACCAGACCTTCCATGGCGGACGGCCACCTTGCCACAACTGGTTGATCTCCAGATAATCGCGGTAGGTGTCCATGGCGAAGAAAAATCCCTCATGGCGATAGCTCATCAATTGACCATCCGCGGCCAGCCGTTGCAGGGGGGCCTGCTCCAGGACGCACTCGTCCCCATCCAGATAGTCGAAAACCCCCCGGTTGAAGACCATGTAGCCGGCGCTGACCCAACCATCCAGGCGAGGTTTTTCCTCGAAATGGGCGACCTGACCATCGTCCTTGAGATTCAAGACGCCGAACCGGGATTGGGGCCGAACCGTGGTTATGGTGGCCAGACGGCCGTGGGATTGATGGAAGGCCACCAGGCGGCCGATGTCCAGGTCGATCAGGCCGTCTCCGTAGGTGACCATGAACGAATCCCCGCAGATGAAGCGCTTGGCTCGCAGGACCCGGCCGCCGGTCATGGTCGCCTGGCCGGTGTCGACCAGGGTGATGCGATAATCCTGTTCATCGTGGGCGCCGTCGTAGGCGATGATGTTTTTCCGTCCCAGATGGATCGTGAAATCATTGTTGTAGGTTTCGTAGTTCAGGAAATACTCCTTGATCATCGTCCCGCGATAGCCGAGGCAGAGAACGAATTCCATGAAACCATGAGTGGCGTAGATCTTCATGATGTGCCAGAGGATCGGACGACCGCCCACCTCCACCAGGGGTTTGGGGCGATACTCGGTTTCCTCCCGAAGCCTGGCGCCCTGGCCTCCACACAGGATCATCACTTTCATGCCCGGGTCTCGTTTTTCCATTCCAGCCGTCTCCACCGTTTCGTTCGCCCTCGCCTAGGCGTCGAAGGCGTGGGCGGTTCGCCCGCTCTGGAGGGTCCGTGCCAACTCCGCCAGTCGGGCCGCCGCGACCTGGTTTTCAGGGAACAGGGCGCGCTCCCGCTCCAGATGGCGGATGGCCTCCTCCGGCTCCCCACGTCGCCAGGCCAGCTGCCCGCGCAATTGTTCGAGTCCATAGACCGGAGGCGCCGCCAGGGTGGAGACCCGGCTCAGCAGCGCCTGGAGTTCGTCGATCCGATTGGCGGCCAGGAGGATGAATCCCAACCAGACGGCCACTTGCTGGTCGCCTGGACGATGCGCCGCCACTATCCGGGCCGCCGGGATGGCTCGGTTCCAATCCTGAAGATTGCAGCAGGCTTTGGCCAAGACCTCGTTCAGGCCGGCATGGCTGGGGGCCAGGCGCAGCCCCACCTCGGCCACCTGCCGGGCCGGGAGCCATTGGCCGGCGGCCAGCAAGGCCAGCCCCAGGTGAAGATAGCCCTCCACCCGACCCGGGTTGCAGACCACCGATCGGTCCAGGGCCACCACGGCGCCGGCGAGTTCGCCCTTCTTCATCAGCGCCAGACCCAGGGCCTCGTGGATTCCGAAAAAATCCTTGGCTAACCCACCCAGCCTCCGGGCGTGGGCTATGGTCCCGTCAGCGTCCCCCCGACTCAGCAGGTTCAGCATGTACTGGTGGCAGAGCTGGAGCGCCTGGTCTAGGGCCGGTTGGTGCCTCACCGAGGCCATGACCGTCAGAATCTTGGCCCAGCCGTCCGGCGATAACGCGCGCCCATCGCGCACATATTGCTCCAGGACGGACAGGAAGAAAGCGGTGAGGGATTGATGGGAGCCCAGGAGCGGTCGCTCCACGATGTGGCCCATCACCTCGGTGCCGAGAACGCCCTTGCGCTGCAAAAGCAGGAGCATCTCGATCAGGGGCAGGACCAGGCCGTCGAGTTGCCCTTGCTGCATGGAGTCCTGGTTCTGGTTGTACTGCCGGTGGCAAACCATCACCTGGGGCAGGTATACCGCGGGCCGATTGTGAAACGCCTCCAGCCAGATGCCATTTTGGGGATAAAAGGAGCGCAGGGCGATGTAGGGCTCTGGATCCACCCGCAAAAACGGCTCGCGTCGGAACACCGCCGTGGTGATGAAACCAAGCTGGGTGATGTATCCGAAGACCATGGTGAGATCCACCAGCCCCTCGAAGCGGATGACTCCGGAATGCAGGTTCTGCCGTTCGTAGATGGTTTCGCTTAGGTCGCGATTGCCGACGCTCTTGTTCAGAAGAAAAAAATCGGCCTCGCCCCGCTCGAGATGGGGCCAGAGGGCATTCAGGGCGCCGGGGTGCATCAAGTCGTCATCGCCAAAAATCCAGACGTATTCTCCGGAACCCAGCCCGGCCGCCGCCACTACGTTTCTTTCCGCGCCCAGGTTTTGGGGATTGCGTCGATAATGGATCCGGGCCCGGGGGTGTGCATGAATCATCCCCTCGACCACCCGCGAGGTGTCGTCGGTCGAGGCGTTGTCGGATATCCAGATCTCCATCCGGCTCGCTTTGGCGTCGTCGATCTGGGACAGGATGGACTCCAGGGCCCAGCCGAGGTAGGGCGCTCGGTTATAGGTGGGGATGCTCACGGTGAGCAGCATTTGATCGGACTGCCTTTCGGGTTGGGGCGAAAGCATGCGCCTCTCCAACTTGGCACCGGGGAGCCGTTGGCGGAAAAATCTGCACTCGTGACAATTAAGAAGCAAGTAACGTGCCTAAACTCTGTCGGAAAGGATGGCTAACGCCTTCCTGGGGCGCGTCGCGGAGCTGGTCCCACCAAAAAGGCTCGGGAGAAGTCCCGCCGTGGTCGCTGGCTGCCCCGGCCAGGCTGGCCGGACTCGAATCAAGGAGCCCGCGAAAAAACCGGGACGGCCCAGGGGCCATGGAGTGATTCCAGGGCTACAATGAATGCCGGCCTCATCCCGAACCGTCGCCGCCTTCCTGGTGGTCCATGCGCTGGAATCTCGCGAGGCTGGAGGTCAACCATTTGGAGGCTACTCCACCCATGCAGGGTCTGCTCTGGTTCTATGGCCTGCCAGGCAGCGGCAAATCGACCCTGGCCCAGGCCATGAGCCGCAAGCTGGCCGGCGCTGGCGTCAAGGTCCAGGTCCTGGACGGCGACATCCTGCGCGCGGGCTTGAACCGGGACCTGGGCTTCACGCCCGAGGATCGGCACGAGAACATTCGCCGCACCGCCGAGGTGGGACGCATCCTGGTGGAGGCCGGGGTTACGGTCATGGCCGCCTTCATAACCCCTTACGAGAAGAACCGCGACCAGGTGCGTCGGATCATGCGCGGCCTGCCCTATTATGAGTGTTTCGTCCGCTGCAGCCTGGAAGAATGCATGCGCCGCGATCCCAAGGGGCTTTACCGGAAATCCCGACTGGGTCAGATCTTGGACCTGACCGGGGTGGGGGCTCCCTTCGAGACACCGGCCGCGCCGGATTTGGTGATCGACACCGAGCGTTGGTCGGTGGAGGAGGCGGTGGGGCTGATTTGGAATTTCATGGCCGAGCGCGGCCTGGTGCCGGCCTAAACTCGGCCCAAGGCAGCTCCGGGCCCGCGGCCACGCCTGGCGAACTTTCTTCCCTCCTAAAAAACCATGGGTTGGCCCGCGGGGGTCCCAACCAGAGGCCCGACTTTATCCGCGCTGGTTCTGGCTCCTCGCCTTCAGGCCGTCGCGGCCGGTGGCTTGGTGAAGGCCGCCAGGGCGACCATGAAATCCCGGTGCAGAGGATTGCTGGCGGCGAGCAGGTCGGGCAACTGGTTGACGACCGGGCTGGCCTTCTTGCCCTCATGCACGAGGTTGTACTGTCCGATCATGATGCGGGTAAGGTGCAGCCAAAGCTCGCGGTGGAAGACACGGTTCGCCTCGGCTTGGTCAACCCCATTGTTGCGGCCGAGAAACTCCACCACTTGTTTTTGGATCCAAGCAATGGACCGGGCCCAGTCCGGATGGTTGATCAGGTCGATCATCAGGTTTTTCTTGATGCTGAAAACCTTGTCCTGGTGCTCCTGGAAGACCACGGTCAGGTGCTCCAGGGACTTGCTCTTGCCCTGCGCCACGCTCAGGCAGCAGGGCAGCACCTCCGGCCCCAGGTAGCGCAGGGGCACCTGCCCCACCTGTTCGTACATCGTGCGCCAGGCCTGTCGGCGATGGACATAGTATTGGGTGGAGAAACCCGCGCGCATGTAGTATTCCAGCCGCTCCGTGGCCGAGTCGGAGAGCATGTCCGGCTCCAGCAGCAGATGGGCGTGGGTCACCTTGCCCCAGACCCGGTTATTTTCCACGCTTACGTTGGCCCGAATCCCGTGGGCGGAGACGAAATCCGGATGGGTCTCCAGGAACTCCACGCAGCGCTCCAGCCCGGAAGGCACCAAGAGGTCGTCGTCGCCGGCATAGACCACATAGGGGGTCGCCGCCCGGCGGACCATCTCCTTCTGGCACATGCCGTCGTGCAGGTAAGGCGGGGAGGGCAGGTGCAGGTGCAGCACCTTGAGGCGGGGGTCCAACTGGGTCAGATGGCGGCGGTTGATGGCCAGGGTCTCGGGCGAGCTGGAATCGCCGATGATGATCCAGCCCCGGAAGCCCAGGCCTTGATAGTGGTTCAAGGCCCGCCAGAGGAAGTCCGGCCGGTTTAGGGTGGGGATCAGGATGCTGATCTGCTCCTGGCGGTCGCTGGAGACATGATAGGCGGGAACTGGCTCGGGCCGCGGCAGGTGGCCGGCGTAAGGTTGTAGAGAGAAATCCTTCCACTGCGTCTGGGCTTTGGGCATCTTGGTATTGATGCTTATCTGATGGCTCTGATGGAGCTTTTGCGCGAAGCGGGTCAACTGCCTGCCGTTCTTGGATTGATGAAGCCCCCGTCTCTCCAACTCCTGCAGCATGGCGAAGGCTTCCTCGAAAAGCAGCATCTCGCCCGCCACCTGGGTCAGGAGGTCACCGGCCAGGGCGATGTTCTGAGCTCCCCCGGCGGCCAGCAGGGTCTGGGCCAAGTGATAACGGTAGAAACAGAACCCTGGGTCCAGGTTGGCCGCCCGGGCGGCGTGGCTCGGATCCTGGCTGTACCGAGCGTAATAGTGCCAGAGCGAGGCCTGGATCAGCTTGACCAACTCGCTCTCGACCTCCGCGCCATGGGTGAAATGCCGGGTGACCAAGTCAAAGTAGGCGCGGTAGTTGAAGAAGGTGCTAAAGAAGTCCCAGGGGAACACGTCGTCCATAGGGGCCAAGCGCCAGGCTTCCGCCGGCGAGGCCAGGGTGTCCACCAACAGCTCCAGACCCTCGTGGACCTCCTGGGGCTGGCCCAGGTGCAGGCAGGCGCGGATGAAGTTGAAGCGCAGGGCCAGGGAGTCCGGATGGCGCACCAGGCCTTGGCGCATCACCTCCAAGCCCCGCGCCAGGTCCCGCCGACGAGCCGGCGCGCCCAAAAAGCTCGTCGCCCGGGGAGTGAAGTCGTAGATATATTGCAGCACCAACTCCCGGCCCAGGTCGATGTAGGTCGTTAGGTCGGCCGGACCGTCCCGCAGGCGGGCCTCCCAGCGGGCCTGGTTGGCCCGGGTGACTCTTTCCACCAGGCCCGGTCCACCGGGCAGCCAGCCCTTGGCAATCACCATGCGTTTGGCCTCGAGTTGGGCCGGAGGGCGGGACTGACGCGGCGGGCGGGGCTTGGCCGCCAGGAAGGTGAGATAGCGCAAGTATTGCGAAGCCACCTTCGGCAGGCTGAACTCCCGCCGGATGATTTGGGATCCCTTCAGGGCGCGGGGCTGAAATTCACGCCAGTGGCTGGTGATGCGGCTCAACGCCTGGCGCAGGTCGTCTCCGCGCCCGGCATAAGTCAGGACGCCTTCCTCTTCCCCGGCGAACAGGGTCAGGGAGCTGCCCTCCTGGGTCACCACCGCGCAGCCCATGGCCAGGGCCTCCAGGCCCCGGGTGGGCATGGCCCCGGGATGGCGCACGAAGGTGTAGGTGGCCCGGGTGCTCCCCAGCACCTCGTTGTACTGCTCGGGGAGTATGAAGCAGTCGGCCATCCAGGTCTGGTTATCCATTGGCAGCCGCAGGGCTTGAATCATGCACGGCACTTTATCGGGGTGGTAGGGGTGCAGCAGGGTGCCGGACTGGAACACGTGCAGGGGACGTTCGCCCTGGGGGACCGGGGGCAGGTCCGGCCGTATACCAAAGGTCTTGGGGAAGGTCGAGACCGGCGCCGGGGTCAGGCGGGAGACATCGGTCCACTCGGTCTGGTCGCTGACCACGAGCTCGTCGAAGGCCCCCAGCCAGGACAGGGTGGCCTGGATGTGCAGATCGTAGTCGCCGGTGTGCCCGAAGATGGGGCAATCCAGGTCCGTGAGGTTGGCCGGCGGCAGGCACCACTCCACCATTTTGGCCATGTAGAAGTCCGGCGGTCCCTCGGGCTCCAGGTAGTCTTCCACCTGGGCCTCGGGGTCAAGGGGCAAATCCAAGGAGTGGCTTGAGATGTTGCGTACGCGGAAGTGGTCGATTTGGGACAGGAAGGAGACGAAGTCCGACGAGCCGTGCATGCGATCTCCGGGTAGTTGGCTCAAGACCTCGATCCGGGGCTTTAGGATCAGGGCGCAGAGATTGCGGGCGTGGTCGGTGGGGATGTGGCGCAGGATGGCAAGGGCCTCCTGGTCGCGTTCGCCAATCCACAGGGCTACGCCCTCATAGAAGCGTGCCTGTTGATGATCGAACCTCCGGAGCCCAGCCAGGGCGTCGTCAGTGCGTCCGATCAGCCCCAAGGCGGCATGGTGCTCCCAGCGGTCGGTTTGGCCAGCCAGCACCACTCCGGCATAGTTGCCGGCGGCGAACATGAGTCCCAACTCGTCGTTCATCGGCTCCACCGGCGGCCCAATCTGGGGCCGGGCCGAGGGGGACTTGGTGCCACCAGGCCGCAGCATGTCCACTTCGTAACCCAGGGCCTCGGCCTCGTCCACCAGGTGGGCGGGGATGATCAGGCGGGCCAGGTCCCGTTGCCAGGGGGCCCAGGATTGGTGGACCTGGCGTGGGTCGCGGTCGCCATGGCCTCCGCGCTGGCGATGGCTGGCTCTCTCCCGCAGCAGCGGCTCCAGGAGCTGGGGCTGGTACTCCAGGCCGGTCAGGGTTTCGCAGAAGTCGGTCAGGGCCGCCAGGTCGCCCTGCAATTGCTCCATGCGCACATGGCGACAGAGGGGAAAGTAGCACTCGTTGGCGGAGAGACGCGCGCGGTAGCAACTGACCACGAAGGCCAGGAACTGGTCGGCCGGCTGTTTCTGGCCGAGCGGTTTGATCGCCGGAACCTGGTTTAGAGCCTCGGGAAACATTGACTCGGCGTAATGCTTGTAGACCTGGGGATGGGCCTTGGCCCTTTGCACCAAGCGGAAGGTGGTGTCGATTTGGAGCACCGGGTGGCGGGTCAGATTCAGGAGGTTTATGTCCGCCAGCTTGCTGAGGGGTCTGGCCTTTTCCAACAGGCTGGTGACGGTGAAGCCGCCCAGGTTGCCATACGCCGCCGCGTCTGGCATGGCCCGCTGATAGGCGGCCAGTATCTGGTCCAGGCGGTTGCAGGCGTAGATGTCGGCCAGTTGTGCGCCGGCGATGAAGTATGACTCGTCATCGCCATCCTCGCGGGCTTGGAGGTCGCCCATGAGGCTGTCCAAGGGATGGTGACCGTGGCTGACAAAAACATCGCCCCGGCTGGCCAGGGCCAGGCAGAGCCAGCGGGTGTCGGCAAGCCATGGGCCGAGGGCCAGGAAGATTTGGGCCGGCCTCGGGGTGCCGGATTGGGCGGTTGAGGCCAGGTGGCGACCCTTGGACTTGGATTTGTGAGCCATGGCTTTGTCCTCTTAAGGCCGGGCTGGTAATGCCGGTCGCCAACCCGTCCGCTGGCTGGCCTGGATTATTCCTAAGCTAAGATGCAAGACATGCGCCAAGGCCATGCCTCGGACCCGGCCCAATCAGACCGCCCCGGGCTATCCGCCAGCCAGACCGGAAGAGCCAGATTCAATCCTTCCCGGTCAACGCGGGCCCCGTTCCGGCCTGTTGAAACTTGGCCCTGGGATGAAATGTGGCCGCTGCGGGTCGGTGGGCCGGGTTGGTGGGTAAAAAATGCCAGCCTAGGCCGCAGGGGGGCCATTTTGTCCTGCCCGGCGAACAGCGCCAATAATTTGTCGGGGCATGTCAAGGGCCAAGGTGGGAGGATCGGCCTGACCTGGTTTGCCATTCCTGTCTTGGCCGCCCCTGGCTCCCAAGTCCGGCCCAGCCGGTTCCAAGCGGGGGTTTTTGTCCTGCTGGCGTTGTCATCCGCTCAATCCCCTCTGGCCGCTCGCGGGCCTTGGCATCAACCGGGGGCACCCATTCTCGATCATGGTTGGCCAGGGGCGCCATCCGTTTGATCCGGCGGCGGACTCATGGCCCATGGCACGGTCCTTGCTCGATTGCCGTCCAGATCGCCAAGCCGGGACGCCCGGCGGTCGGCCTTGGGGGCCGGCTCATCAAGAAATCGGGTGCATGGCATAACCACAGGGAGGTCGGGCATGCCCACGAAGGTTTTGGTCACCGGGGCGGCGGGATATCTGGGTTCCATCCTTTGCGAGCACCTCTTGGCGCGGGGCTTCGCCGTCACCGCCCTGGACAACCTGCTCTATGGCCAGCGCAGTCTGTTCCACCTCTGCGCCAATCCCGACTTCGATTTCGTCTTTGGCGACGCCCGGGACCGGGCTCTGATGGCCTCCCTGGTCAAGTCGGTCGACGTGATCATCCCCCTGGCCGCGGTGGTGGGGGCCCCGGCCTGCGCCCGCGATCCCTGGACCGCCGAGTCGGTCAACCACGACGCGCTGACCATGATCAACGGTCTGCGCGGCGCGGGACAGCTGATGATCTATCCCACCACCAACAGCGGTTATGGCACCAAGAGCGGCGAGGTCTACTGCACCGAGGAAACCCTCCTGGAGCCCATTTCCAAGTATGGG
>JAIUYB010000519.1 GCA_020216625.1 Desulfarculus sp. | reverse complement strand
CCGGGCGCCCTTGGCCCCCGGGGCCTGTTGGGGATCGGGCGGGGTCCAGTGCAGCGCCGGCGCGGCGGCCAGGATATCCAGGCCGGGCAGAGCGATCACCTCCGGGCGCGGCGCGACGCCGTCCCCCGCCGGGGGCTGGGCCCACGCGCCGTTCACCCCGGCCCACAAGGCCAGGGTCAGCACCATGATCGACACCCGGAAACGCACCTGCCAGCTTCTCCCGCCCCGCTTGCCATTACGGAGCACCTAAACCTTACACCATTATCGCGGACCTGGGGGTTTTTTTTTGCCTTCGCCCGCGCCCAGGAGATTACATTTCGGCGGCGGCGGGCCCAGGGCCCTGCTATACAAATAAAGATCATCCCCGGAGCGCGGCCCTGTCGCCGCCCCCGTCCGCACCCTCCCAGGGCAAGGAGACGCAAGATGTTGGATTGTCGAGGATTGGCCTGCCCCCAGCCGGTGCTTAAGGCCAAGGAGCTCCTGGAAAAGCAGGCCCCGGACCAGGTGGAGGTGCTGGTGGACAACGCCGCCGCCAGCCAGAACGTCAGCCGCTTCCTGGGCAGCCAGGGCTATCGGGCCCAGGTGCGCACCCAAGGGGCCGACTTTCTGGTCAGCGGCCAGAAGGACGCCAGCCTGGCGGTCAGCCCCGCCCCGCCGCTGGAAACCATGACCTGCGCCACGGGCGAGGGCCGCACCCTGGTCTTCGTGCGCTCCGCCACCCTGGGCCGGGGCGACGACGCCCTGGGCGCGGGCCTGATGAAGAACTTCCTGCTCACCCTCAAGGAGATGGGCCCGTCCCTGTGGCGGATCCTGTTCCTTAACGGCGGGGTCAAGCTCTGCTGCCAGGGCTCGGACAGCCTGGAGACCCTGCGCGAGCTGGAGGCCGCCGGGGTGAGCCTCCTGGTCTGCGGCACCTGCCTGAACCACTTCGGGCTCCTGGAGCAAAAGCAGGTGGGCGAGACCACCAACATGCTGGACATCGTGACCAGCCTGCAGGTGGCCGACAAGGTCGTGACCGTCTAGCCCCGCCCGCCTCGCCTTCATCCACTCCTGCCGCTGCTCGCTGCCTCCAACCATTGATTATATTAATCGCTTCCCCACAAAACGATCCGACAATCCGATGCTCCGCGCCCAAATGAAGGCCGGGGCGCCCGTGGACGCCCCGGCCTTTTCTGGTCGGGCAAGACGCCGCCGGCGGTCAGGGCTGGCGGTAAAAGTCGATGGTGCGCTTGAGGCCGTCCTCCAGCCCGGTGGTGGCCTCCCAGCCGATGACCCGCTTGATGCGGCTCACGTCCGGGATGCGGCGGGGGATGTCCTCGTAGGACTTGCCGAAAACCTCCAGGTGGGGCTTGAAGACCAGCTCGTTGGCGAAGCCGCCCACCCGCTTCATGGTCTGGGCCAACTCCAGGATGCTGGTCTCGCGGTCGGAGCCGATGTTGAAGCACTGCCCCAGGGCCGCCTCGTTCAGGGCCAGCTCCACCACCGCCTGGGTGGCGTCCTCGATGAAGGTGAAGCAGCGGGTCTGCTGGCCGTCGCCATGCACCACCACCGGCTCGCCCTTGAGGAATTTCTCCAAAAAGATCGGGATCACCCGGCCCTGGCCCAGGTCGTCGCAGCGCGGGCCGTAGACGTTGAAGAAGCGCATGATGACGAACGGCAGCTTCTCCTGTTGGCCATAGGCGTGGCAGTAGTGCTCGATCAGGGCCTTGCCGGTGGAGTAGCACCAGCGGTTGATGTTGGGCGGACCCAGGACCCGGTCGGCCTCCTCGTTCCAGGGCACCTTGGGGTTCTTGCCCAAGACCTCGCTGGTGCTGGCGAAGACGAACTTCACCCCCCGGCGCGAGCAGTGGTCAAGAAGGCCCAGGGAGCCTTTGAGGTTGACGTTGAGCACGTTCAGGGGCTCGGTGACGTAGCGCTTGGGGTCGGCGATGGCCGCCAGGTGGATGCAGATGTCGGCCTGGTCCACCAGGCGCTCCACCACGTCCTTGACCAGGATGGAGTCCTGCACGAACTTGAAGCGGCCGCTATCGAACAGGTGTTCGACCTTCAGCGAAGGGCCGTTGTCCAGGGCCATCACCTCGTGGCCGCGCTGAATCAGGTATTCGCAGACGTAGGAGCCGATGGAGCCGGCCCCGCCCGTCACCAACACGCGTTTCATTTTTTCTCCTCGCGTATTTGGTTTTCGGCCGCGCGATCGTCGCGCCAGGCGTGAAAGGTCAACCAAGCGGCCGTCTGGCGCGCCCCCAGGCGCGACCAAGCCCGGATCACCGCCTGCTGGCTGACCTTGGTGCGCACCCGCGCCCGGGTGACCCCGGCCCCGAACAGCCAGGATAAGCCGTGGGCCAGGAGCAGATTATACAGCCCCGCGCCGCGCCGGGCCGGTGTCACCGCGTTGAGCACCACCCAGGCCGGGTCTTCGGCACCCGCCCCCAGCTTCAGGGTGATGAATCCCGCCACTTCCGCCCCGGCGGCCAGCACCAGCACCTGGCTGGCCTGGGGCCCGCCCAGGGAGTTGGCCAGCCAGCGGCGGTACATCTCCGGGCAGCCGGGGCGCAGGCGGGGGTCCATGGCGAAGCGGTCGCCATAGGCCTCCAGGTCGCAGAAGCTTTGCCCGGCCAGGTCCAAGAGCGCCGGCCGGTCGGCCTCTCGCCAGGGGCGCAGGGTCATTCCAGCCGGAGGCGCGG
>JAIUYB010000518.1 GCA_020216625.1 Desulfarculus sp. | reverse complement strand
ACGTCGCCGGGCTGGCAGTCCAGCACCCGGCAGATGGCCTCCAGGGTGGAGAAGCGCACCGCCCGCGCCCGCCCGGTCTTGAGGATCGAGAGATTCTGGGGTGTGATGCCGACCGCCTCGGCCAGGTCCTTGGAGGACATCTTGCGCCGGGCCAGCATCACGTCCAGGTTGATCACGATGGGCATGGCGGCCTCCTAGATGGTCAGGGCGTCGGCTTCGCGCAGCAGGCGGGCCTCGTCCAGAACCCGGGCGGCGAAGACCAGGGCCAGCCCCAGGCAACCCCCCATGATCTGCGCACCGGAAAGGGAAAGGCTGATCATGTGCTGCCCGGCCGGGTTGTTCATGGTCAGCACCAGGGTGGTGAGGGAGCCAGCCAGCATCCCGGCCGCCTGGGCCGCCAAGAGCACCCAGCCGGTGCGGGCCAGAAGCCCCACCGTGGCCGGGCTGAACAGCTCGCCCCGGGCGAACTCGCCAAAAAGCCGGGCCAGGCTCCACATGGCCGCCATCTGCAACGAACCCGGCAGCATGAACACCAAAAAGCCCAGGAGCTTCATCGCCCCGGTCACCGGCCCCCGCACCAGGCTTGGGTCGATGCCCTGGGAGATGCAAAAGAGGCTGAAACGACCCTCCAGCATCAGTTCGAGATTGAACCAGATCAGGCCGGCCAACAACGGGATCGCCCCCAGGACCAGCAGGAAGAACACCCGGAACCGGCGGCTCAGCTTCTGCATGCGCGTCATGAACTTCCTCCTCTCGCAGACAGGGTTGGCGTTGGGAGGGACGATAGCAGGTTATTATCGTTTTGCAATAAATAATTATTGATCAATCTGAATAAATGGTCGCCAATCATGTGGGATGGTCAGATTCAGGGCGCTCGGGCCGGGCCATCGGCCGCCAGATTGTCCTGGTCCAGAACCCAGCCCACCTCATTCATCCCCGGGCGGGCGCAGGTCTCCCGGGCGGGCGCGCCGGTGGCCTGGTCCCCGCCCATGACCGGGTGGAACCGGTCCAGGGCCCCCTTGCCGCCCCGCGCGCGGCGGCCTTGGGGACCGCGCCCGCAAAAGATTGGTTTCGCGTCCTTTAACCTGGACCACCCGCCATGTTATGATGCCGCTGCCCGCCCCCGGATAAAGGTGGATGCGCCAGAAAAGACCATGGATTGCCATCCTGTGCCTGGGCCTGCTGGCCCTGGCCGGTCTGGGCGCCGCCTGGCCGGCGGTCTGGCGGTTGGTGATCCTGCCCAACACCGGCCGGCTTCCCGGTCTGACGGCGGAGGTCTTCGCCGGACCCCTGCCCCGGGGCAAGGCCCTGGCCACCTCCCGGGCCGTGGCGGCGGCCTTTTTCCTGGAGCAACCCCAGAGCGCGGCCCGGCTGCGCGGCCTCTGGCGGGTGCCCACGGCCGGATTCTGGCGCTTGCGCCTGGAGGCCGACGACACCGGCCGCCTGCTCCTGGATCGACGCGAGATCCTGGCCCTGCCCAGCGGAGCCCACGCCCACAACCAGGGCCAGGTGGAGCTGGCGCTGGAGGCCGGTCCCCACCTCATTCAGATTGAACTGGTCAATGATCAGGGCGCGGGATGGGTGCGTCTGCTGGCCCAGGCTCCGGAGCAGGACCAATTCCAACCCCTGGTCAGCGAGTTGGCGCCGGTGGAATTGGGCAATCTCGCCGATTGGCTGGCCCTGGTGGACGGCCTGGAGCGAGCCGGAGCCTGGCTGAGCCTCTGGTCCCTGCTGGCCCTGGCGGCCTGGCTCCTGACCCGGTGGCTGGCCTCCGAACCCGCCGCCCAGGTCCGGGTGGCGCGGGCGGCCTGGGTGCTCTTGGCGGGCTGGTCTCTGGCCCTGGCGGCGACCCGGCTTCTCCCCGCCATGCAGGGCCCCAGTCCCTTGGGCCCCTACGGAGACTTCGCCCGCCTGCAGATCTTGGGCGGTCTGAGTGGTCTGACCCTCCTGGCGGCCGGGGCCTTGGCGGCTGGCCCGGGCTGGGGGCGAAGCTGGCCCTGGTTGGCGGGCGCGACCGCCCTGCTGGTCTGCCGAATCCTGGTCTGGCCCTATTCCATCACCACCGGCATCCACCCCGACTATAGCTCGTTCTGGGAATATTTCGGAAAATTCCACCAGTTGTATTTTCAGGCCGGCCTGGATCAGCTTTCCTCTCCCCCCCGCCTGGCCGCTTACCTGGGCGAGGTCTGGCGCAACCTCCACGCTGGCTATCCCGCCGGCCTGATCCCCTTCGCCAGCTTAAGCCTTGGCGGATTGGCCTGGCTGGGCTACCTGGCCCTGCCGACGGGCGACCCCACCGCCAGCTACCTGGCCACCGCCCACCTGGGCGGTCCGCTATTCAACCTGGCCCTGGCCCTGGGGCTCATCCTCCTGGCCCGCCGCTATTTCCTAACGCGGGAACCACAAGGCTGGCCGTGGCTGATCCTGGCCGGGCTGGTCTGCCTGCCGGCGCATGTCTATTTGGGCGGGAACCTCACCTACAACCTGTTGGCCGACGCGCTGCACCTGGGCCTATCCCTCTGTGGCCTGCGCCTGCTGGAGCGCGTGGAGCAATGGGCCCATCACCCGGGCAAGGACGCCCCACCGCCCCGGGCCTGGCCCCGGCTGCGCGGCCCGATGCTGGGCCTGAGCCTGTGCCTGGCCGCCGCCCTGGGCACCAAAATCGTCTTTATCCCGGGCCTGGCC
>JAIUYB010000517.1 GCA_020216625.1 Desulfarculus sp. | reverse complement strand
CGGCCCGTTGGGCCAAAAAGGCCGCGCTGAGCAGCGCACCCAGGCGGGGTTCCTCGCCTGGGCCGGAGACGTCCTTCAACTCGGTCACGCCGTCCAGGTCCACCACCAGCCGGCAGGAGATCTTCCCCAGCTTGAGGTTGACCAACAGGTCGGTGCCTCCGGCCAGGGGCCGGGCCTCGCTCCCGGCCTGGGCCAGGAGCCCCAGGGCCTCGGCCAGATCGCGGGGACGCTGATAATCAAAACGGGGCAGCAACATCACTCATTCTCCCCTTGGCTCAACTCCTGGTCCGGCTCCGGCGGCAACAGGCCCAGGTCCAGCTCCATCATGCGCACGCAGGCCAACAGCCGCCTGCCATTGCGGTTCAGGGCCGGGAAATTCCCCGCCCGATTGACCATGGCCACCGCCTCGCGCCGCAAGCGGCCCAGGCTTCGCCCCAGGTCCTCGATCATGGCCGTGTCCAAGCTTCCCTCCTCAGTGCAGCTTGCGCAGGTCCTTGAAGCGCCGGGCCTTGCCCTCGTAGCGCGGCAATTGGCCGTAGTCATGCACCTCGATGGCATACCCCAGGTTGGTCTTGAGCCGCAACTCGTCCTTGAGCCGCGCCAGGAGGCCGCCTTGGTCCACGCCCACCCCCGGTTTGAGCTCCACCGTGAGGGTGATGCGTTCGTTGTCTCCCTCCCGGGCCACCACCACCTCGTATTCATCGCCCAGCTCGCCGAAGGAGCGCACCACCGCCTCGATGGCCGCCGGGGAGAGCAGCACCCCCTTGACCTTGGTGATGTCGTCGGCCCGGCCCAGGACCCCGCCCCGGATCAGGCGATAGGTGCGTCCGCAGGAGCAGGTCCGGTCGTCCCACTCGATGATGTCCTTGGAATCGAAACGCAGGCAGGGTTGGGCCCGGCGGTCCAGGGCGGTGATGACCATGGCTCCGGGGCGGCCGGGCTCGGTGATGGGCTGGCCGGTGTGCAGATCCTCGATCTCCACCAGGAACATGCCTTCGTTGACGTGCAGCCCGCCAGGCTGGTGGGCGCACTCGTAGCTCCAGGCGCCGATCTCGGTGGCCCCGGCGTGGTCGAAGACCTTGGCGCCCCAGGCCGCCTCCAGACGGGCTTTGGTGGCCGGGATGCTGGCCCCGGGCTCGCCGGCGCAGGTGATGCGGGCGATGGACAGCGTCGCCGGGTCCAGGCCCAGGCGGGTGCGGCAGGTCTCGGCCATGTTCAGCAGATAGGTGGGCGTGCCCATCATGGCCGTGGCCCGGAGCTCCTGGATCTTGAGCAGGCGGGCGGTGGTGTCCAGCACTCCGCCCGGCACCACCTCGCAGCCGATCTTCTCGGCCGCGTAGTGTCCGGCCCAGAAGGCCACGAAGATGTTGTAGCCAAAGGGCAGGAACACCCGGTCGCTGGGGCGGTAGCCCTGGGCCCAGAGGATGTAGCTCCAGCACTCGGACCACCACTCCCAGTCGGCCCAAGAGTCGGCCTGGTAGACCGGTTGGCCGGTGGTGCCGCTGGTCTGGCGGAACTCGGCCACCTCGCTCAGGGGCAGGCAGAGCACCCCGCCATAGGGGAAGGGCCCCTCGTTCTGGGCCTGCTTGAGCTTGGTCTTGTCCAGCTTGGGCACCCGGCGCAAGTCGTCCCAGGTCTTAACGTCGCCCGGCTCAAGGCCCGCGGCCTGATACATTTGCCGGTAGAAGGACGACCGCTCATAGGCCCAGGCCAGGGCTCGTCGGAACTTGGCCAATTGCAGCTCGGCCAAGCGCTCGGGCGCCAGGGTCTCCAGCCAGGGATTCCAGTATTGGCTACTTAGGTCAATATTCATCTTCCACCATCGCCTTGGGGAGTCAGTACATCATCCGGGGCAGCCAGGTGGCGATGGCCGGGAAGGCCACGATCAGCCCGGTGCCCACGATCAGGGCCAGCAGGAACGGCAACGAACCCTTGAATATTTTCTCTAGCGGGATGTCATGGGCGATGCCGTTGACCACGTAGACGTTGATGCCCACCGGCGGGGTGATGACCCCCATCTGGGTGACCAGGACGATGATGACCCCGAACCAGATGGGGTCGTAGCCCAGGTTGACGATGATGGGATAAAAAATCGGGATGGTGAGCATGATCAGCGCCAGGGCGTCGATGAAGCAGCCACCGGCCAGGTAGATCAGGATGATCAGACTGATGATCCCCCAACCGGGCAGGTTGAGGGTGGCCACCCATTCGGCCACGTTGAAGGGGATGCGGGTCACGGCCAGGAAGTGGCCAAAGACCACCGCCCCGGCCACCAGGAGCAGGACCATGCAGGCGGTGCGCAAGGTCTCGTAGAGGCTTTTCACGAAGCCGGCCCAGGTGATCTGGCGCCGGAACAGGGCCACCAGCAGCACCGCCATCGAGCCCACCGCCCCGGCCTCGTTGGGGGTGAAGACGCCGGTGAACAGGCCGCCCATCACCACCGCGAAGACCGCCAGCGTCTCGCCGGTTTCGCTAAGCGAGCGGATGCGCTCGCCCCAGGGATGGCGCTCGCCGGCCGGCCCCTGCTCGGGGTGCACCCAGCAATAGGCCACCACCGCCAGCACGAACCAGCCGGTGATGAAGAAGGCCGGAATGATGCCGGAGACGAAGAGCGCGCCGATGGACTGCTCGGTGAGGATGCCGTAGACCAACAGCACCACCGAGGGCGGCACCAGCATCCCCAGCCCGCCTCCGCT
>JAIUYB010000516.1 GCA_020216625.1 Desulfarculus sp. | reverse complement strand
TGATGGCCAAGGGCGCGGCCCTGGGCACGGTGCTGGCCTTCATGATGTCGGTCATCGCCCTGAGCCTGCCGGAGATGCTGATCCTGCGCAAGGTGCTCAAGCCCCACCTGATCGCGGTCTTCGCCGGGGTGGTGGGGGTTGGCATCCTGCTGGTGGGTTATCTGTTCAACCTGATCCTGTAAGCGCGCCTTACAGCGACCACGAAAGGAAGCGATCATGCAAATCAAGATTTTTGGCCCTGGTTGCCCCAAATGTCATCAAACCGAGGACCTGGTCAAGCAGGTGGTGGCCGAGGCGGGTGCGGCGGCCGAGGTGGTCAAGGTCTCCGACATGCTCGAAATCGCCGCGGCTGGCGTGATGAGCACTCCGGGGGTGATGGTGGACGGCAAGCTGGTGAGCCAGGGCAAGGTTCCGACCAAGGCCGAGGTTTCGGCTTGGCTCACCCGTTGAATCAGGAGCCGGCCCGGGTGTTCAGCGGCCGGGAGATCCTCTCCGCCCCGGACGAGGCCCTGGTCTGCTATTGCCAGGGGGTGAGCAAGGCGGCGATCCTGGCGGCCAAGGCCGCCGGGGCGCGGGACCTGGCGGCGGTCAAGACCGCCACCGGGGCCTGCCGCCAGGGGCGCTGCCGCGAGTTGAGCCCTCGGGGCAGATGATGCTCCCCGGAGATCAAAATCCTCCTGGGTCAGGAGGACGGTGATTCCCCACCGGGGTGACACCCGCGTGAAAGGAGCGCTGGCGATGTTGCTGAGCGGCTATCGTCTGGAGCTTTTCCGGCCCGAGTGCAATCCCAACTTCCAATCCCTGCACTGCCACGCCCACCTGGATCAGGACGTGGGACCGGTGCTGCCCTATCTCAACGCCGAGCTGGGCGGTTTCGAGTTCACCGCCGACCCGCCCAGCGTCACCTTCCGGGTGCAGGGCAAGCTCCTGACCGTGCATCCCCGCCTGGTGGCGGTCAACGCCCTCAAGGACGGCGAGGAGGCCCGGCGCATCTTGGATTGGCTGCTGGGCGAGATCAACCGGGTCTGGGAGAAGCGGGCCGAAATCCAGCCCAGCTATCAGGGGCAGCCCCGGCCCCAGATCCTGGAGGTATTGAAGTTGCTGCCCCGCAGCAACTGCCGCCAGTGCGGCCTGCCCACCTGCATGGTCTTCGCGGCCCAGGCCTGCGAGGGGGCCCGGGGGGCGGAGGAATGCCCGGAGCTGTCGCCGGAAAACGCCTCGCGCCTGGAGGCCTATCTGGCCCCCCTGCGCCGCTGGCTGGAGTGAGCCGCAGGCGATTTAACGCTATCGTAACCTTGGATAGCCTCTCCCGAGGGTATGCTTTGGCATCATCGGCCTCTAGTCCAGGCAGGATCAAGACGCCGCCATCGGCCAAGCCAACCCAGAGGAGCACGCGATGACCAAGCCCAAGGTTCTGTTTGTCTGCACCCACAACAGCGCCCGCAGCCAGATGGCCGAGGCCTATCTCAAACACCTGGTCGGGGATCGGATGGAGGTGTCCAGCGCCGGGTTCCAGCCCGCGCCGCTCAACCCCCTGGCGGTGGAGGTCATGGCCGAGGAGGGCCTGGATATCAGCGGCAACACCTCCCAGAGCGTTTTCAAGCTATTCCAGGAAGGCCGCCTGTTCGATTATGTTATAACTGTATGCGAAGACAGCCGGGAGGCGTCCTGCCCCATCTTCCCCGGCGTCACCCGGCGTCTGCATTGGGGATTCCCCGATCCGGCCGCCGTCACCGGAGATCACCAGGCGCAATTGATGCAAGTCCGACAAATCCGCGACCAGATCAAGCACAAGGTGCGACTCTGGAGCGAGGAAATCCTGTCGGCCTGAAGGCTGGGCGGAGTGTCGCCCAGTCCTTGAAGTGGGAAGGAAGATGACCCACCAAGTCCACCGCAAGGGCGACACCCTGGAAATCCAACTGACCGGCCGCATCGATCAGACCGGCCTGGCCAACCTCAAGACCACCCTGGGCCTGGCCGAGGCGGCCAAGGCCCGGCAGGTAGACCTGGACTTCGCCGGAGTCAGCTATATCGGCAGCACCGGCATCGCCCTGCTGGTGCAGTTCTACAAACATCTTAACCAAAGCGGCGGCAAGCTGCGGGTGCGCAACCTCTCGTCCAACATTCAGGAGGTATTCCGCACCCTGAAGCTGGATAAAGTCTTTGATTTCTGATGGTTTTCGCGCCAACCACGGCCACCGGACAATGGAGGAGACCTTCTGTGCATCCCGCCGGCCCATTGAAAGTGCTGTTTCTCTGCACCGGCAACTCCTGCCGCAGCCAGATGGCGGAGGGCTGGGCCAAGGCCCTGAAGCCCGGAGTCATCCAGGCCTGGTCGGCCGGGGTGGAGCCCAAGACCCTGGACCCCCGCGCGGTCAAGGTCATGGCCGAGGCCGGGGTGGACATCTCCGGCCAGCGGGCCAAGGACGTGTCGGAGCTGGACGGCATCGCCTTTGACTACGTGGTCACCCTCTGCGACCACGCCCGCGAGTCCTGCCCTCTTTTCCCCGGCCCGGTCAAAAGGGTCCACGCTGGCTTTCCCGACCCACCCTACCTGGCCAGCGAAGCCCAGGACGAGGAGGAGGCCCTGGGCCATTATCGACGGGTGCGCGACCAGATCCGGGCCTTCGTGGCCAACATGCCGGAGTCGTTGGACCACCCCCCCCAATAGAGCGGTTCAGCCCTTCGTCCCTAGGGCA
>JAIUYB010000515.1 GCA_020216625.1 Desulfarculus sp. | reverse complement strand
CCCAGGAAGTCGGCCACCCGCTCCAGCTCCTCGGGCAGCAGGTAGGCCCCGTCCACCGCCAGGCGGCCCAGCAGCGGGCGCAGGTCCACCAGCCCGTCCAGGCCCGGGCGGCCCTGCTCGGCGATGAGCGCCCGCACCTGGCTCAGGCGGCGCTGTCGCATCAGGACCAGGGGCAGATCGGAGCAGGGACGCAAGGCCAGAACCAGCTCGCGCCCCAGGGGGCTCAGGGCCTGGCCGGCCACCAGCTCCAGCAGACGGGCGAACTCCAGCACCAGGAGGGTCTGTTCGTCGGCCACCACGCCCCGCCCCGGGCCGCTGGCGGCCGACGCGGCCCCTGCTGCGGGCGTCCGGCTATCGAATGGTTGGGACATATGGCGCGTTGGACGGTCCCGGAAAAGGCTATAAACGCTGGCGGACCAGCGCGTTGACCAGCTTGCCGTCGGCGGCGGCCCCCAGGCGGGCCATGGCCGCCTTCATCACTCGGCCCATGTCCTTGGCCCCCTGGGGCTGGACCTCGGCGAAGACCTGGTCCAGAATGGCCGCGATGGCGGCTTCGTCCATCTGGGCCGGGAGGAAGGCCTCGATCAGGCCCAGCTCGCGCTCCTCGGCCACCGCCAGGTCCTCGCGCCCGCCCTTGCGGAACTGCTCGATGCTCTCCCGGCGCTGCTTGGCCAGGGTCTTGAGCACCGCCAGGGCCTCATCCTCGCCCAGGGGTCGCTGGAGGTCCTTCTCTTTGTTCTTGAGGGCGTTCTTGACCAGACGCAGGCAGGAGGTGGTCTCCTCGTCGCGAGCCTTGAGCGCCGCCTTGAGGTCGGCTTCCACCTTCTCGATCAGGTTCATGGCCAACCCTCCCCCCCAGGGAAAATCCTACGGTTCCGGGACTCAGGCTTGGTCGAAATCTACCAGCGATTGTCCCTAGTGTCAAACAGTTGCGCCCCAGCGCCCGCCGCCGGCGCGAACCGCTCTCATCCGGCTTGCAAGCCACGGCGGGAGGGTGTTATCGTGCCAGACTGAATCCCACGGTTGCCCAACCAAGAACTCCAGGGTGCTGTCATGGCTGAGCCTCTGCCACCCCCGGCCCCGGCGTACCTCTATTCCGAGGAGCTTTTACGCTTCGACTATGGTCCGGCCCACCCCTTGCGGGTCTGGCGGCTGGGCTTGGCCCACGAGCTGATCAAGCTGGTGGGCCTGGACCTGCCGGCCACGCCCATCCGACCGGCCACCCTTGACCAGATGGCCAAGTTCCACGACCGGCGCTACCTGGAGGTGCTGGCCGAACTGAGCCAGGGCCAGACCAGCGAGGAGCACCAGTTGGCCTACGGCCTGGGCATGGAGGACAACCCTGTCTTTCCGGGTCTTTATGACCTGGCCTCCCTCTCGGCCGGCGGCACTCTGATGGCCTGCGATCTGGTGGCCGAGACCGGCCACCCGGCGGCCTTCAGCATGTCCGGGGGCATGCACCACGCCATGGCCGGCCGGGCCAGCGGCTTCTGCTATGTCAACGACCTGGCGGTGGGCATCAAGCGCCTGGTGGAACTGGGCAAGCGGGTGGCCTACATCGACATCGACGCCCACCATGGCGATGGGGTGCAGTGGGCTTTTTACGACAGCACCCAGGTGCTGACCATCAGCCTGCACCAGCACCCGGCCACCCTTTTCCCGGGCACCGGCTCGGTGGAGGAAATGGGTCGGGGCGCCGCCCGAGGCTACTCGGTGAACATCCCCCTGTGGCCGGACACCGACGACGACATCTACCTGCAGTGTTTCGAGTCCATCGTGCCGCCGGTGATCGAGGCCTTCCAGCCTGACTACATCGTGACCCAATTGGGGGTGGACACCTTCCTGACCGACCCCCTGGCCAATCTCAACCTTACCACCCGAGGCTTTGGCGAGACCCTCAAGATGATGCGCCAGATGGCGGCCGGCAAGTGGATCGCGGTTGGCGGCGGCGGCTACCACGTGGTCAACGTGGCCCGGGGCTGGACCTTGGCCTGGGCGGTGATCCGGGGCCTGGAGGAGACCTTGCCCCAAGAGCTGCCCTGGGATTGGTGCGAGCGTCTGCGCATCCCCCTGGACGAACGCTGGCTCCTGGACCCCAAGGAGAAGATCCGGGGCCGGCTCTGGAACCGGGCCCAGCGCGACGCCGAGGACGTCATCGAATACCTGAGGAAAAACCTGTTCCCCCTGATCGGCGCGCGGGAGTGAAGCCAAAGGAAACAGTATGATACGAGGAGGTTGGTCTGCTCGATGGCCCGCATAGCTTCTCTTTTTGATGATAGCGAAGATCCTAGCTCGAACAGATTAAAAACGTATCCAAAATTATCTTGACAGCTAGTAAGATTCTTGGTTATCTTTTCTGCCGCATCATTATAAATCCTTATATCATCTTCTTTAGAGTGTGTCTCCTGACAAACTATAACTGGAGATTATCGTGAGCAAACGGATCCCTTTCTGGTTGAATAACTGTGTTAAGTTCATTTTTAGCCTCCAAGTTGTATTGATGTTCCTCATAGCGAACGGATGTGCTGTAGGCTATAAAACCGGCCTAATTCCCCGTCATAGCGTTGATAAATCAATTACATCAGTTGAATATTACCGGTCCACGATGGGTGTTGATTTATTAAGCCAAGATGCGGACCTCAATGATAAAATAAATAATAAAATACGTTCCGCGAGGCATGCAGACGAAATCGTGGGCAAAAT
>JAIUYB010000514.1 GCA_020216625.1 Desulfarculus sp. | reverse complement strand
GAGGTCTCCACCAGCCTGCGGGCCGCCGATCTGCCGCCCCTGGCCCGGCTCAAGGCCCTGGCCGCCGGGCTGCTTTTCCCCGACCGCCATGTGCTCTGGCTGCCCACCGCCCTGCCCGGGGCCCTGGCCGCCGCCCGCCGCCACCAGGCCCGGGCGGTGATGGTCACCGCCCCGCCCTTCTCCACCTTCCTCCTGGGCCTGGCGGTGGCCCGGTTGGCCGGGCTGCCCCTGGTGCTGGATTTCCGCGACGATTGGAGCGGCTTTTACACCAAGGGCTTCGCCGCCCGAGGCGGGGGGGCGCTGTGGCGAAGGCTGGTGCTGGCCTGCGAGCGCCTTTGCGTGCGGGCCGCCACGCGGGTGATCGGCAACACCCCGGAGATGACCGACCGCCTGGCTCGGCTGCACGGTGGTCCGGCCGAAAAATACCGCTGGATTCCCAACGGCTACGACCCCGCGGACTATGCTGGCCTGACGCGGCCGCCAGCGCCGGACCCCGCAGGCCGCCTGCGTCTCACCTACGCTGGCACCGTCTTCGCGGCCCGCCCCCTGGGCGATCTCTGGGCCGCTTTCGCCCTTCTCACCCCGTCCCAGCGCACCCGTTTCGCGGTCACGGTCCTGGGCCGGGTCCTGCCCGGGGAAGTCGCCGACCCTGGCCTGGAGGGCCTGGCGGTGGAGGCCCTGCCCTTCGCTCCCCACCGCGAGGCCCTGAGCCGCATGGCCGCGGCCGATGTTCTCATCTTGACCGTGGCCGACCTGCCTGGCCTGGCCAGCATGGTGCCGGCCAAGCTCTACGAGTACCTGGCCCTGGGCCGTCCCATCCTGGCCATCGCGCCCTGGGGCGAGGCCGCCCGCCTGATCGCGGCCACCGCCTCGGGCACGGTGGTCCCGCCCGGACAACCCGAGGCGCTGGCCAGGGTCCTGGTCTACTGGCTGGAGCATCCGCCCCAACCGGGCGGCCCGCCCCCGCTTGTTTTTCAGCGCCGCCGGCTCAGCGCGCTGCTGGCCCGCATCCTGGATCAAGCCATCGTGGAAAGGTCGTAAGTCATGGTGGTCCTCGGCAGCATCGTGCCCATCTTTCTGGTCATCGCCCTGGGGGTGGCGGGCGCGGCGCGGGGTTTCTTCCCGCCCGGCTTCACCGAGCCGGCCAACCGCCTGGCCTATTACCTGGCCGTGCCAGCCCTGATCTTCCGCTCGGTGGCCAAGGCTCCCCTGCACGAGGCTTTCCAACCCCTGCCGGCGCTCCTGGCCCTGGCCGCGCTGGGCCTGAACCTGCTACTCTCCCTCTGGCTCAGCCGTTGGCTGTATCCCGCCGCAGCCGAGTCCGCCCCCCGCCGGGCCTCCTTTCTCCAGGCCACCATCCACGGCAACCAGGCCTATCTGGCCTTCGCGGTGATTTTCTACGCCCTGGGCCAGGCCGGCATGAACGCGGCGGTCTTGATCGGGGCGGTGATCATCATCGGCCAGAACCTGTTGTCGGTGGTCTGCTTCACCCGCTGGGGGCGGGGCGGGAAGGGCGCCGGCGGCTCACCGCTCAAGGCGATCCTGGCCAACCCCATCATTCTCTCCAGTCTGGCCGGTCTGCTGGTATCGGCCAGCGGGGTCAAGCTGCCGGAGATCGCCGACCGCACCCTGTCCATACTGGCCGGCATGGGCCTGCCCCTGGCGCTGTTGATCATCGGTGCCAACCTCAGTCAAGGTCGCCTGGGCGGGAGCTGGCGCGAGCTGGGCCTGGCCAGCCTGTCCAAGTTGGTGGTGCTGCCGGGCCTGGTCTGGGGTTTGCTGACCCTGGCCGGGGTGGGAGGGCTGCCGGCCACGGTCACGGTGATCATGCTGGCCGCGCCGCTGGCCACCATCAGCCCCATCATGGCCGAGCAACTGGGCGGCGATCCGTTGCTGACCTCCCAGGCCACCACCCTGACCCACGCCCTCTCGGCGGCCAGCTTCGCGCTATGGCTTTTGCTGCTGCATTAATTCAGCCGAAGAGACATCAGGCTCCGACGCGCTGGGCCTCCCGCCGCACCAGGCGCAGCATCTCGCGCCGGATCAGCCCGCTGCCAGGGCGGATCACGGTCCAGTAGCGCCGGAAGAGCCTCCGGGCGTCCGGCCCCCGGCATTGGACCCGGGTCTCGGTGCTGAGGCGGCAAACGCCGCCGGTCAGGGGCTCCACCAGGAAATTAGCGGCCACCTTGACCGTGCCCGGCCGGTCGAAACTGGTGAACTCCGAGGCTGGCAGGTGAATCAGTTCCGGGGTCAGCCCCCACGGCCGCCCCACCAGCCCCAGCACCAGTTCCCGCCCCTCTCGCCGCTCCAACTGGATGAAACCCGCCTTCAGCATGTCCTCCAGCGATTTGCCCAGGCCGGGGCCGCGCCAGTCGGCGTGCTTGAGGCGGAGGGGCAGCTCGCGCAGGAAATACAAGGCCCCCACCAGGGGCGAGCGACGCAGGTCCATGGCCAATAGGCAGTGGAAAACCACCTCCGGCCGGGCGAGAACCGTGGTCTGGTGGCGTTCGCCGAAGTCCCAGACCGGCAGGAAATCCTCGAGCGGCAAGCTTGCCCCCTTGGTCCGGCCGCGCGGCGACCGGGATTAATCCGAGCCCAGGTCGGCCAGGGCGCGGCGGGCGGCCTCCAGGTTGGGCTCCAGCTCCAGGGCCCGGCGCAGGTGCTCACGGGCGGCGGAGAGGTTGCCCAGCCGCGCCTCCACCTGGCC
>JAIUYB010000513.1 GCA_020216625.1 Desulfarculus sp. | reverse complement strand
TAGACCGAGGAGCTGCTGGCGCTGACGAAACGCCTGACCTTGGCGTCGCGCGCGGCCACCAGCACGTTCAGACCGCCGTTGAGGTTGATGTCGTGGCTCAGGATGGGATCCTCCACCGAGCGCTGCACGCTGGGCCGGGCGGCCTGGTGCAGCACGTAGTCCACCCCCTCCATGGCCCGATGGCAGGTGGCCAGATCGCGGATGTCGCCCTCGATGAAGGTCAGTCGGCCGGGGCCGTTCTGGGCCGGGATCAGGTTTTCGCGCTTGCCGGTGGCCAGGTTGTCCAGGACCACCACCTCCTGGCCGTCCTTGACCAGGGTCTCGGCCAGGTGACTGCCGATGAAGCCCGCCCCACCGGTGATGAGATACTTTGCCACGAAATCAGTTCCTTCCTGTCGCCTGCCGCACCCCGGCCTGCAGGGCCTGGGTCAAGCGGCCGGCGGTCACGGCGCTAGTGCCCACCTCGCCCACCACGATGCCGGCGGCGTAGTTGGCCACCACCGCCGCCTCCACCGGGGTCAGACCGGCCACCAGCCCCAGGGTCAGGGTGCTGATGACGGTGTCGCCGGCGCCGGTCACATCATAAACCTGTTTGGCCATGGTGGGGATGTGGGTTTCGGTTTCCGGCGCGAACAGGGTCATGCCCCGCTCGCCCTGGGTGATCAGGACCTGGGCGAACTTGAATTGTTTTAGCAACTTGCGTCCAGCCTGAGCCACGTAGTCCGGGGATTCGGTACCCAACCCGGCGGCCTGGGCGGCCTCCAGGTGGTTGGGGGTGACGATGGTGGCCCCGCTATAGAGGGCCATGTTGGGCACCTTGGGGTCCACCGCCCAGGGCTTGCCGTGCTGGGTCACCAGGCGGCGCAGGGCCTCCATCACCCGCCTGGAGATCACGCCCTTGGCGTAGTCGCTGACGATCACCGCGTCCACCTGGGGCAGCTTCTTCTCCAGGTGCGCGATGAGCGCGTTCTCCTCCTCGCGGGTGGCCGGCTTGCGGTTCTCGCGGTCCACCCGCACCACCTGCTGGCCGTGGGCCACCACCCGGGTCTTGACCGTGGTGGGCCGGTCCGGGCAGGCCAGCACCCCCTGGCCGTTGACCTCCAGATCGTCCAGCAGCTCGCGCACCTGGCGTCCGGCCTCGTCCTCGCCCACCAGGCCGCAGAGGCTGGCGCGGCCGCCCAGGGCGATCAAGTTGTGCAGAACGTTGGCCGCCCCGCCCAGCATGTAGGTCTCGCTGTTGACCTCCACCACCGGCACCGGCGCCTCGGGCGAGATGCGCCGCACGCTGCCCCAGACGAACTGGTCCAACATCACGTCGCCCAGCACCAGAACGCGGGCCTTGGCGAAGCGGGCCACCGCCTTGCCCAGCCGCTTGTAGTCCACCGCTAGAGTCATGGACCCTTCCCTCGCTTGCCAGGGGCCGATCAGCGCCCGGCGCGCAATCGCTCCACCGCCGCCAGGACCTCGGTCAACTCGATCTGGCTCACCGGCCCGCGGCCGCCCAGTATTGTATGGCTAACTTCCCAAGGATGCCACACTTCCATGGGGGTGTCCTCGCCCCAAAGCACAACCTGTGGGGTGCCCACCGCCGCGGTCAGGTGCATGGGGCCACCCTCGCAGGTGATCACCAGATCGGCGGCGGCCAGCATGGCGGCGAACTCCTTGAGGTGCGGCGAGCTGAAAACCGCCGGGGCCGGGTCCAGGCCGGCCAGAACCTCGGCCACCCAGGGTCCGTCGGCCGGGGCGTGGGTCACCACCACTCCGCCGGGGCGCAAGGCCAGCTCCGCCACCAAGGCCCGGTAACGCTCCTCGGGCCAGAGGCGGTCCGGACGGTAGGCCCAGCGAGTGATGTTCACCAAAACCGGGCCGGGTTGGCCGCCCAAGCCGTGGTCGGCCAGGAAGCGGGCCGCCATTTCCGCCGCCGGGCGGGGCACTTCCAGATATAGCCTTTTCTCGGGGCTGTCAACCGCGATGCGTTTCAACAAATGGAAGCAACGCTGGACCTCATGGATGCCCTGGGGCGGCCAGGGGGCGGGGAGATTGTAGTAAAAACCCCACTTTGCTCGCCTGCCCTGGGCCTGGGGACCCAAGCGCCAACGCGCGCCCGAGGCGTAGGTCAGCCAGGCCTGGCTAGAGGAGAAGTTGGAGCGAAAGGCGATGGCCAGGTCGAAGCCCTGGGCCCGGGTCTGGCGGATGACCTGGCCCAGGCGGGCCAGGGACTCCAGGGCCCCGTGCTGTTTGTGCTTGGCCTTGGGATAGGCCCAAACCTGGTCCAGGGCACGGTGGCCGGCGATGGCCTCCTGGGCCAGGGTGCAAACCACCGCCGCGATGAAGGCGTTGGGAAAGGCCCGGCGCAGGGCGTCCAGGGCCGGGGTGGTGCAGATCACGTCGCCGATGTTGTCGTTGCGCACCACCAGGATTTTTCTCACCTGGGCCGGGTCGAAGGGGCCGGGGTCGTCTTTGATCCGACCCAGCAGGGCCAGGTTGTAAGTGGCCGACAACAGGCTCATGCCAGGCCCTCCTCCAGACGATCCACGCAGGCTGACCAGGAAAACAATTCCGCCACCCGCCTCCGTCCCCGGCGGGCCAAATCCTCGCGCCGGGCGGAGTCGCCCAGCAGGGTGTCGATGGCCTCCGCCAGGGCCTGGTCGTCCTTGGCAGGCGTCAACAAGCCGCAGTCCCCCACCACCTCCGGCACCCCACCCAGG
>JAIUYB010000015.1 GCA_020216625.1 Desulfarculus sp. | reverse complement strand
GCCCGGGCGGCGATCATCATCTCCGGGACGAAGATCTTCTTCTGCTCGAAACGCTGGCCGACCTCCTTGAGGCCCTCGATGAGGTGGTCATTGATCAGGGCCTGGGGGTCGTGGCCCTCGTCCAGGGCCTGTTGAATCAGGGCGACCACGTCGTTGCGCTTACCCTTGATGACGGCTTGCTTCAAGGCTTCCAGATCGGCCATGGCGGTTGACTCCTTTTCGCTTCCCTCGCCCCCGGCGGGGCGGACCCAACCCGGGGCGCGTGTTGACTATGGTTGGCGGCCGCCGGCCCAGGGGATCATGGGGGGGACGGACCGGCGGCCGGGGGGAGAGGCCCTAGTCCTCGGGGTTCACTTCCCGGAAGGCGGTGATGAAATTCATGCCGAAAGCGTCCTTGCCCAGCAGCAGGTCGCTTATCAACAGGGCGCGGCGGATGTCCCAGTTGGTGGGGTCGGTGATGGGGCAGGTGCAGCCGTTCATCACCGCCATGGCCAGGAACACGGCGTTGACCGCGGTGCGGTCGGGCAGACCGAAGGAGATGTTGCTGGCGCCGGTGGTCTGGTTGACGCCCAGCTTCTCGCGGATGGTGGCCAGGGCGGTCAGCGCGGCCAAGCCGGCCTGGTCGTCGGCGGCCACGCTCATGGCCAGGGGATCGACCACGATGTCCTCGGCCGGGATGCCCAGCTTGGCGGCCTCATTGACGATCTTCTCGGCGATGGCCAGGCGGGTGGCCACGTCGCGGGGGATGCCCTGGTCGTCCATGGTCAGGGCCACCACCGCGGCTTGGTGGCGGGCCACCAGCGGCAGGACCTCGGCCAGCTTGGCCGCCTCGCCGTTGACCGAGTTGACCAGGGCCTTGCCCTGATACACCGCCAAGCCGGCCTCCAGGGCCTTGGGCGAAGCCGAGTCAAGGCATAGGGGCACCTCGGTCACCGCCTGCACCGCCTTGATGGCCTCGACCATCAGGGCCGGCTCGTCCAGGCCGGAGACGCCCACGTTGACGTCCAGGACCTGGGCCCCGGCCGCCACCTGGCGCTTGGCCTCCTCCTGGATGAGCGTCATGTCGCCGGACTCCAGGGCGGCGGCCATCTTGCGCCGACCGGTGGGGTTGATGCGCTCGCCGATCATGACCACCGGCAGCTCCGGGGCGATGACGACCTTCTGAGCCTGGCTCCAAATCACGGTCTGCATGGGTCGCTCCCTAGTCGATCCGGCCGAATTCCATGGCCGCGCGGCGGGCGGCGCGCACGTTCTCGTCCGGGGTGCCGTGGGTCAGGCCCACGGTGTCGATGGAGTAGTTGGCCAATGGCGCGCCCTGGGCGATGGCGTCCTTGACCGCGGCGGTGACCTCCTCGGGCGTGCCGTTTTTCATCAGCACCGGGCTGATGCGGGCGTTGAAGGCCACCTGGGGCCCCAAAGCCTTACGGGCGGCGGCGAAATCGCTGCCAAACCCGGCCTCCATGAAGACCAGGTTGGGGATCTTGGCGTAGTGCTCGATGACCGGGTCCACGCTGCCGCAATGGTGCACGCCAAAGGGATGGCAGGCGTTGGCCAGGATGGTGTCGTAGGGCAGGCCGAACTCCTCATAGGTGTCCCCGGAGATCTGCTCCACGGTGCAGTTGGGGACGACGTAGACCTTGGGGTCGGCCATGGGGGTGACGTCCACGCCGCCGCTGCCGGTGATGGGGTAGATCAGCCGCCAGAGGTCGATGATGCACTCGGCGCAGAACTTGAGCAGGCGGTGGGCGAAGTCCGGGTCGTCGAAATAGTCGATGTAGAGCGCGTCGCCGCGGAGCTTCAGGGCCAGGTTCTGCACGCCGGTGGTGTTGATGTCGCCCACCACCTGGCCGTACTTGGCCTTGAGGTAGTCGATCTGCTTGAGGACGCTGACCATGGGCTCGACCTTGGTCAGGTCGGGCTTGACCAGCTTGTCGCAGTCGGACTTCTCCAGGTTCAGGGGCATGGCCCAGGGCAGGGCCTCCTCCTCGAAAACGATCTCGCAGCCGAAGATGGCCGGCAGCATTACCATGCCGAATCCGATCAGGGGGCGGGGCTGGGGATCGGGATTGCCCAGGCCCACGTCGCCGAACTGGTCGTGAAGAATCTTGGCCATTTTGAGCTGGGTCTGCACCCGGTACTCGGGATCATAGTAGTAATCGCGGCCATAGACGATGCCGTGGTTCTTGTGCCACCAGTCGGGGTAGAAGCCGACTCCCAGGGGGATGTGTTTGGCCTCGGGCATGGGGGATAGCTCCTTTCCGGTTGGCCCCGACGAGGGGGCGCGGCCGGCCTGCATGGGCTCTCGGGTTGCGGGGCTCGCGCCAACATCATGGCAGACGCCGTCGCGCGCCGAACCAGGGGAGCAAGGCTCGTGCCAGGGCTTAGACGCGGTTGACAGGCAGGGTTTGGGGCGATATGCCCCAGATTGGAGCTTCGGAAGGCGGCCTAAGGATGGTTTTGGCCTGGCCAGTTGGTGTCCGGCCGCACCGTGAACCAGATTCTGGTGCAGCCATGCACCAAGAACGCCCTCTCCCGCCAGCCCCCAGCGGCTTTCTTTGGGAGAGGGGTGTGGAGGGAACCTTTTCTTTGGCCCCCAAAGGTAAGGTTCCCCCCGCGCTCTCTTCTAACGCTCCTCCGCCTCCGCTTCCTCGCCCTCGCGCACCCCCAGTTTCTGGGCCTTGCGCAGGACGGTGGAGTGGCTGACGCCCAGGCGGCGGGCGATGGCGCGCAGGTTGTCGCCGCTGGCGATGGCCCGTTCGATGACCTGGCGCTCCACCAGTTCGCGGATCTCGCGCAGGCTGAGGCCCTCGGGCAGCCAGAGGCCGGGGGGCGGGCAGGGCGAGGCGGGGGCCAGGTCCGAGGGCAGGTGGCGGGGCTCCAGGGTGTCGGCGTCGGCGGTGACCACCATGCGTTCGATGGTGTTTTGCAGCTCGCGCACGTTGCCGGGCCAGGGGTTGCCCTCCAGCGCGCGCAGCAGCTCCTGACTCAGGGTGCGGGAGACGCCGTACTTGCGGTTACAGGCCTGGAGGAAGTTCATGGCCAGCGGCATGATGTCCTCTCGCCGCTCGCGCAGGGGCGGAATGTTGATGGGCACCACGTAGAGGCGGTAGAACAGGTCCTCGCGGAACTGGCCTTTTTGGACCATCTCCTCCAGGTCGCGGTTGGTGGCGGCGATGACGCGCAGGTCCAGGGCGCGGTCCTTGACGCTGCCCAGGCGGCGGAAGCGCTGTTCCTGGATGACCTTGAGGAGCTTGACTTGGAGGGCCAGGGGCAGTTCGCCGACTTCATCCAGAAAAAGGGTGCCGCCATCGGCCTCCTCGAACAGGCCGGGCTTGCCGTCCTTGTCCGCGCCGGAAAATGCACCGCGCTCATAGCCGAAGAACTCGCTCTCCAGGAGGCTGTCGGGCACGGCCGCGCAGTTGATGGCCACGAAAGGTTTGTTGTGGCGCAGGCTTAGCCTGTGAATCAGCCGAGCCAGCACGTCCTTGCCGGTGCCGCTCTCGCCGGTCAGGAGCACGGTGGAATCCACCCGCGCTACCCGCAGGCATAGCTCCACCAGGGCGTTCATCTGGGGACTCTCGGCGACCACACCACCCAACTGATTGGGCGCGCAGGCTTTTTCCCTATCCGGGGCCTGGCTGGCCAGGCGCTTGATCTGCTCTTCCAGGGACTTGAGCTCGGTGACGTCGCGCAGGTTGATCACCACCCGCAAGACCTCCTGGCCCGGACCCAATACCGGGGTGCCGGTGATGCGGCCAAAGCTGGGGTTGGCCTTGAGGGCGAATTGGGCGTCGGTGACCAGCACCCCATCGTGCAGGTTCTCCACCAGGGTGTTCTGCTCGTCGTGCAGGCGGCGGATCTGGGCCAACTGGCGCTGGACGGTCTCCAGCTCGGACTCGTCTTGAAACACCGAGACGCCGCCCACGGCCTGATGGTCCTGGAAGATGGGCCGGCGGCTGATCAACAGGCGCTTGTCGCCCCACTGATAGCGCTGGCCAGAATGAGAAATGCCTAAAGAAACCACGTCTTTGAGATGTGAGTCCGGGATCACCTCGGTGACCACCTTGCCCAAGACCTGCTTGGCGTCCAGGCACATGATCTCCTCGGCCATGCGGTTGACCAGGGTCAGGCGCAGGTCGGCGTCCACCGCCAGGATGCCCGAGGGCACCGACTGGAGGATGGTCTCGAACAGGGCCTTGGTCCGCTCCAACTGGGTCTTGGCCCGCTCGCGGACGCTGACGTCCCAGAAGATGCCCTGGATGCCGGTGATGCGGCCCTCGGCGTCGCGCACCGGATTCTTGACCATCTCCAACCAGGCCGGCTGGCCTTCAGGGTCGGTGTGGGGCAGCACCGCGTCCAGGGTGAGGCCGTTTTCAATGACGCTGGCGTCATCGGCCTGGTTGCGTCCGGCCAGCTCCGGGGGCAGGAAGGCGTGGGCCGGCTGGCCCAGGCAGGCGGGCAGATCCCGGCCGGCGCGGACCAGAAAGGCCCGGTTGGCGAAGGTGAGGTTGCCCTGGCGGTCACTGCGGAACAGACACTGGGGCATCTCGTCCACCAGGGACTGATAGCGGCGTTCGCTTTCCTGTAGGGCCTGCTCCGAGGCCAATTGCCGGGCCTGGGCGGTGCGATAGGTGTTGTAGATCAACAACAGGCCAATGGGCATCAACAGGCCACAGATGAGGACGAAGCCATAGACGAAGGGGCGGAAGCCATCCCGGATCTCGTCCCGCAGGGCGGTGCGCGAACGATGGACGCCGAGCACCCAGCGCTTTTCCGGGATGGCCACGAAGGCCGCGATCTGGTCGCCGCCCTCGCTGGAGATGTACTCGCCCACGTAGTCGGCCTGGGTCACCACCAGGTCGCAGAGCTTGCGCTCGGGCCGGTTGCTTTCGGCCAAGACTGGGTTGTCGCCGGCGTAGTTGCCCACGGTCTGGGGATTGGCGGTGTGCAGCAGCAGGTCGCCCTGGGCGTTGACCACGCAGACGTATTCGTCCGGCGGCCGGTTGGCGGCCTTGCTCCAGAGCCGGTCGATGGCGGCCAGGGCCTCGGCGTCGGATGATTCGCTGGCGATGCCCAGGCTGGCCACGATGGTCTGGGCCTTGCCCAGGTAGAGGTTCTGGTAGGTCCGCGTCATCATTTGAAAAGAATAGTTGTAGCTCACCAGGCCGATGGCCATGGCCCCGCCGATCAGGGCGGCTCCCAGGAGGAAAGTGGCCTTGGCGATGGGGCGGGTGCGTTTGCGCAGGTCCAGGGACGGGGGCCTAGTCATGTTCAATCTCGGGGGGCGGGCCCAGGGCTGGAGGGGCAGGGGGCCGGCGGAGCGCTCCGCCGGCCCTGGGTCCACCTAAAAGCGGTCGTAGTGGACGAATTGGGAAATCTCCTTACGTGGCGGCGCTTTGGGTGACTGGTCCGGATAGCCCATCGGCAGCATGGAGACCAGCTCGTAGCCGGCGGGCAGGCCCACGACCTTGGCTGCGGCGTCGTGGTCGAAAAGCCCCACCACCACCGAGCCCAAACCCAGAGAGTGGGCGGTCAGGCAGAGGCTCTGGGTGGCGATGCCCAGGTCGTAGAGCATCCAATCACCGTATTTGGTGGTCACCTGGCCGTTGTAAAAACCGGACGAGTCTTTTTTGGCGCACAGCACCAACAACAGCGGAGCGCTGACAATGGCCTTGGTGGCCGGATTGCCCTTGCCCATGGTGGCCTGGAGCCGCTCGCGCAGGGCCGGGTCCTTGACCACGATCACCTCCCAGCACTGGGTGTTGGCCCAGGAAGGCGACCACTGCACCGCTTCCATGAGGGTTTGCAGGGTCTCCGCGCTCACGGGCTTGTCCTGGAACTTGCGCACGCTGCGGCGCGCCTTGAGGCCCTCCAAGAACTGGTTCATTCCCTGTCTCCCGCGTTGGTTGTTGGGCTGGATTGCGAGATCGGTGCCAGCCGCCGACCGGGTCCGGCTTGCTCGCCTGCCTTAACCATAGTGTATGGAACCCGGACTGTCCAGGCCCGGGTTGGAGTCGGGAAAACGCTTGGTCTAGTTTCGCACCAGGGCCATGGAATGCCTGGTTATTCCAAAGTCCAAGGTCTCGGGTTGGGCCATGACGGCGGACCGCTCTGGCGATTTTTGGTGCAAAAATGGACCAGGGGCCAAGCGGCGGTGCTGAAGCGCACCAAGACCGGCGCGGTCCGCGAATGACACCAAACTAGCACAACTATTAGGAGAATAAAATATAAGCAATTAATAATAGATGGTTACGCCCAGAGGGCGCTTCGGCGGTCGTCCCGCCTTCTTTGGCATGGTGCCTGCTTTTGGCCTAGAACCAAACCCACAGACCGGGACATGGCGCCCGCCCCCGGCCCGGCCGGGTCGGGATTAGGTCCCGCAACCACCGAGAAGGAGAAGGCAATGCAGAACATCCGCCGCACCCTGGTCGGCAGCCTGGTCTTGGCTCTGGTGGCCGCCGGCCTGCTGGCCCCGGCCCCGGCCAGCGCCGCCGATCCGGTCAAAATCACCTATGGCTATCACCCCTACTGGACCGGCGGCTGGACCGGCGTGGTGATCAAACAGCGCGATCTGTGGAAAAAGCACCTGCCCCAGGGCAGCGAGGTCACCTTCGAGGCCCACCTGACCGGCCCGCCCATGGTCAACGCCATGCTGGCCGACAAGATGCAGTTGGGCTGCATGGGCGACATGCCCTCCTTCGTGGCCACCACCAAGAAGGCCCAGGGCGACATCCGCCTGGTGGCGGCCAACATGATCAGCGAGGGCCAGAACTGCAACCTGCTGATGGTGCGCAAGGATGCGCCGGACTTCAAGAACCCGGAGGAGGCCATCCAGTGGCTTAACGGCAAGACCGTCGCGGCCCACCGCGGCACCTGCTCCAACCGCTTCATCGACGCGGTCATCGAGAAGACCGGCGTCAAGCCCAAGGAGCGCCTCAACATGACCATCGAGGTCATCGCCAGCTCCTTCGAGGCCGGCAAGCTGGACGCCGCCCCCATGTGGGAGCCCCACGCCCAGAAGGTGGTGGACCAGGGCTTCGCCAAGTACGCCGCCACCGGCGCGCCCTGGGGCGAGTGGGACGCCAACTTCACCTTGATGCGTCAGGACTTCATCGAGCGCAACCCCGAGGCCGCCAAGGGCTGGATGAAGGCCGAGATCGAGGCCCTGATGATCATGAAGAACGACCCCATGGCTGTGGCCCAGATGGTCAAGAACGAGACCCAGGGCTACGAGCTGCCCACCCTGTGGAAGGCTCTGTACCAGGAGATGCCGGCCAGCATGGGCGGCGCCAAGATCAAGTACGTGGGCGAGATGGTCTTCAGCCCCAAGGTCATGGACATCATGGCCAAGGGCTATGCCTTCCTGCACAGCATGAAGATCATCCCCTCTCCGGAGATTCCGCCGGACGCCATCAACGAGGGGCCGGTCAAGGCCGCCCTGGCCGAAATGGGCATCAAGCCCCCGGTGGTGGAGATCGAGGCCCTGCCCATGGCCGCCTACTCCGGCAAGTAGGGGGCGCCATCGGCTAGACAAGGACTTGCCCCTTCCCCATCCTCCCGTCCCGGGCCCTGGTCCGCTCCCCCCCGCGGGCTGGGAACCAGGACGCCCCCCGGGGTGGGGAAGGGGCTGATTCAGAAGCCGGTATCCATCCCTTGACCCGTTCCCCGGGGGAATGAAGGCCGCCATGCAAACCGCACTGATCCTCATCGCCCTGGCCGCCCTGATCCTGGGTCTGGCGGCCTGGCGCATCCAGGGCCAGGCCAGGCTTTACGAGGTCGGCTTTGGCCGCCAGTTGGCCACCACCTTGTCCAGCAAGAGCTTCCAGCTCACCCTGGCCGGTTTCGTGATCTTCGTGGGCTTGTGGTGGGTCACGGTCAGTCTGCTCAAGCTGCCCTGGTTCAACCGCCTGCCCGGTCCGTTGGAGGTGGTGGGCGAGTGGCTGAGCCCCACGCCCACCTTCGGCATCTCGATCTACACCAAGGACTACTACACCCACATCTTCTACAGCACCTACCGGGCCACGGCGGCCTTCCTGCTGGCCACCCTGCTGGGCATCCCCTTCGGGCTGTTGATGGGTTGGAACAAGAAATTCTACGACTACAGCCTGCCCCTGGTGGAACTGATCCGCCCCATCCCGCCCCTGGCCTGGGTTCCGCTGGCCATCCTGGTGCTGCCGGGTTCGGAGCCGGCGGTAATCTTCGTCACCTTCCTGGTGGCCTTCTTCGTCACCACCCTCAACACCCTGTTGGGGGTGGAGTCCATCGACGATAACTACTTCCGGGCCGCCAAGTGCCTGGGCGCCAGCAACAAGGACATCCTGTTCGACGTGGTGGTGCCCGGGGCCCTGCCCTTCATCTTCACCGGCTTGCAGATCTCCATGGGGGCCAGTTGGTTCTCCCTGGTGGCCGGCGAAATGATCGCCGCCCAGTACGGCTTGGGCTTCTTGATCTGGGACAGCTATTCAGTCATCGCCTACCCGGTGATCTTCATCGGCATGGCCACTCTGGGCATCATCGGCTGGGCCAGCAGCGCCCTGGTGCGGGTGGTGGGGCGCAGGCTGATGGCCTGGCGCGAGGCCGAGCTCAGCGGCGGCGCCCGGGCGGAGGTTTAGAGCATGAACGCCAACAATTCGGCCCCGGTCTGCCGCGCGGCGGACGGCGCCCTGTCCGTCCGCGACGTGACCAAGATCTACGACCCCGAGGGCGTGCACGTGGTGGCCCTGGAGCACTGCTCCCTGGAAATCGCCGCCGGTGAGTTCGTGGCGGTGGTGGGGCCTTCCGGCTGCGGCAAGTCCACCCTGCTCAACATCATGGCCGGTTTCGACTACGTGACCCACGGCGAGATCCTCCTGGACGGCGCGCCCCTGGCCACTCCCGACACCCGGCCTCGGCCGGGCAGCGACCGGGTGGTGGTTTTCCAGCAGGGCGCGCTCTTCCCCTGGAAGACGGTCCTGGAGAACGTCACCTACGGTCCGGTGGTGCAGAAGCAGCTGGACCAGTCCGCCGCCGAGACCAAGGCGCGGGAGATGCTGGCCCGCGTGGGGCTGTCCAACATCGAGAAAAGCTATCCCGGCCAGCTCAGCAGCGGCATGCAACGCCGGGTGGAGATCATCCGCGCCCTGATCAACGACCCCAAGGTGCTGCTTTTGGACGAGCCCTTCCGGGCCATGGACACCGTGACCAAAAGCGCCAGCCACGAGTACCTGCTGGAGCTGTACAACGCCACCGGCAAGACCATCTTCTTCATCACCCACGACCTGGAGGAGGCCATCTTCCTGGCCGACAAGGTGGCGGTGATGACCACCCGGCCCGGCCACATCAAGCTGGCCATCTCGGTGGACCTGCCCCGCCCGCGCAATTATCGCATGCTGGCCAGCCAGGAGTTTCTGCGCCTCAAGTCCCAGCTGGTGGAGGCGGTGCACGAAGAGGCGGTCAAGGCCTTCCAGGCCGGAGAAAGGGAGATGGCCTGATGGCGGTCATGCGCAAGGCGTCGCTGGCGACGCGGATCAACCAGAAGCTGGCCAGCAAGAGTTTCTGGCGCGGGGTCACGGCGGTGATCGGGTTCTTTGGCCTGTGGCAGGTGAGCTCCATGGGGGCGCTGCCCTTCATGAGCGCCATCCCCACCCCGGTGGAGGTGGCCCAGGCCTTCTGGAAGCTGTTGTTCGAGCCCAAGTATTGGGCCGGCTGGCGTGACAGCGGCCAGCGGGTCTTCTTCGGCTTCGCGGCCGCCCAGATCCTGGGCATCCCCCTGGGCCTGGGCACGGGCTGGAAGCGCAACTTCAACCATTTGACCTTCCCGGTCTTCGAGCTGCTACGCCCCATCCCGCCCCTGGCCTGGGTGCCGGTGTCGATCCTGTTCTGGCCCACCAACGAGCTGTCCATCGCCTTCATCACCTTCATCGGCGCCTTCTTCACCATCGTGGTCAACGTGCTGGGCGGGGTGGGCTCGATCAAGAAGGAGCTGGTTTACTCGGCGATCTCCTTTGGGGCCAGCCCCAGCCAGGTATTCTGGCGGGTGGTCCTGCCGGCCACCATCCCCAGCATCGCCACCGGCATGATGGTGGGCATCGGCATCACCTGGAACGTGGTCATCGCCGCCGAGATGATCGCCGGCAACACCGGTTTGGGTCGCTTGACCTGGGAGGCCTACCTGGCCGGCTACACCCCGGGCATCATCGTGGGCATGATCAGCATCGGCCTGGCCGGCTACGTTTCCAGCGGCCTGGTGAAGTGGGTCAGCGAGCTGTTGATGCCCTGGAAGCGGATCTTCTAGGCGCGGGAAGGATAAGCAGATGAACGGCAACGGCGACGCCTGCAAGGTGGCCTCGGCCCAGATCGAAGTTCAGAACGTCACTCGGGTCTATCGCATTCCCGGCCAGGCTCCGGTCTTCGCGCTCAAGGACTGCAGCCTGACCGTGGAGCCGGGCAAGCTGACGGTCCTGGTGGGCCCCAGCGGCTGCGGCAAGACCACCCTGGCCAGCATCCTGGCCGGCTACGACACCCCCGACTCCGGCCGAGCCATCATCAACGGCCAGCCCATCAAGGGCCCCGGCCCGGACCGGATGATGGTCTTCCAGGAAACCGCGCTCTGGCCCTGGATGACAGTGATGAAGAACACCATCTTTGGCCCCACCATGAGCGGCCGCCTGGCCCGGAGCGAGGCCGAGAAGCGGGCCATTGGCCTTTTGAACAAGGTCGGCCTCCAGGAGTGCAAGGGCACGTACCCGGCCCGGCTCTCCGGCGGCATGCAGCGCCGGGCCGAGCTCTGCCGGGCCCTGGTCAACGACCCGGCGGTGATGATCCTGGACGAGGCCTTCCGCGGCCTGGACGTCATGACCCGGGAGCTGATGCAGGAATATCTGGTCAAGCTCTACGAGGATACGGGCATGACCATGCTGTTCATCACCACCGAGATCGAGGAGGCTCTGTTTTTGGCCGACCGCATCCTGGTGATGACCAACCTGCCCGGCTCGGTCAAGAAGTGCGTGGAGGTGGACCTGCCCCGGCCGCGCGACTTCCATGTCCTGGCCAGCCAGCGCTATCTGGAGATCAAGGCCGAGGTGATGGAGGCGCTCTACGAGGAGGGGGCCAAGACCTTCGGCAAGCTGAACATGCTCGACTTCCCCGGCGCCTGCGCGCCGGCCGCGACCCAGGGCTAGGCCCCAAGGCTTGGACCCGCGGGGCCTGACCATCGCCCTGGCCTGCCTGGGGGCGGCCTGCTCCCTGGCGGCCAGCGCGGTTCGGCGATCCGGCGGACTGGCGGACGGACCGGCCAGGTGGTTAAATTTGGCCGGTTATGGCCTCTGCGCCCTGTCGCTGGGCCTGTTCGTCATGCGCGGCCTGTGGGCCTGAAAGGATCGCGACTCATGCAATTGCCCGATGGCGTGGCCGTGCTGGCCTGCCAGGTCTTCGCCCCGGAGTTGGAAAGTCTTGGCGTGCCGCGTCAGCGGATCACCTTTTTGGAACAGGGTCTTCATCGCTATCCCAAGGACCTGCGGGCCGAGGTGGGCCAGGCCCTGGAGAAAATCGAGGCCGATCCCGCCATCCACACCGTGGTCCTGCTCTACGGCTACTGCGGCGGCGGGCTGGAGGGCCTCGGCGGCCGGCGGGCGACCCTGGTGGTTCCCCGGGTGCACGACTGCATTCCGGTGCTCCTGGATCAGGATCTGGCCCCCTCGCTGGTGGGCACCGCCGGCAGCTTCTATCTCAGCGCCGGCTGGATCGACCACGGCCAGACCCCCCTGACCGAGTATTACCGCACCTGCGAACGCTACGACGCCGAGACCTCGCTCTGGGTGACCAAGGAGATTCTGAAAGGGTACAAGGACGTGGCCCTGATCGTCCAGGAGGGCCTGATCCAGCCCGGCCACCGGGAGTATGCCCGCAAGATGGCCGAGATGTTCGATCTGGGGTATCGCGAAATCCCGGGAGGGCTGGACTGGCTGAAAAGGCTCTTGGCGGCCCATGGCGGCGAGGGGGTGCTGGTGGCCCCGCCGGGCCGGGTGTTGACCATGACCGACTACCTGGGGGCGGGCTCCAGCGGGTCCGCGCCGGCCCCCGTGGCGGCTTGATGACCACCGAAATCCAGGTGGCGCTGATCATGACCCTCAGCGCCTTCACCCTGGCCTTTTCGGGCTTCGGCTTCTCCCTGGTGGCGGTGCCGCTGTTGGCCCTGGTGCTGCCGATCAAGGCGGCGGTGGCTTTCCAGATGCCCTACGCCCTGATCCTGGTGGCGTGGCAGGCCTGGAAATATCGCTCCTATGTCACCCTCCGGGAGTTGTGGCCGATCACCATCGGCGCGCTGGCGGCCATGCCCCTGGGGGCCTGGATGCTTTTCGCCGCCTCGGAGGTGGTGTTGAAGCGGGCTCTGGCCGCCTTTATCGTGCTCTCCATCATCGGCCTGGCCCTGCCCGCCGGTCGCCGCCTGGGAAAGCTCTTCGCCGGCCGAGTGTGGTGGGGGGCGCTCTGGGGCTTTTTGAGCGGCTGGTTCCAGGGAGCCTATTCCACCGGCGGCCCGCCGGCGGTGATCTTCATCATGGCCAGCGACCCCGAGCCGCGCCGGGCAATGGGTTTCTTGGGCGGCTTCTTCACCCTGCTTTACGCGATCATGTTCGCCATCCACATCAGTTCCGGGCTGTTCACCCTGCAAGTGCTGCGCGACTGCGCGGTCTACGCCCCGGTGGTGGCCCTGGGCGCCCTGGCCGGAACCTTGCTCTTCCGCCGCGCCAGCAGCACCACCTACCGCTGGGCGGTGCAGGGTTTGCTGCTCCTGACCGCCCTGCTGCTCTGGATCGGGAGTTGAGGACTGGCGGAAATGCCACCAAATGACTAAGCTTTACGATCATGGCTTGAGCCAACCTCCGGCCGGGGCGGGGTGCGACGCCGCCCGGCCGTCGCGCGGGGGGGAGGGAGATGCGCCGGTGATCGTAAGGGAATTGGTCCGCCGTGACGTCAAGAGCCTGACCCCGGAGGACAGCCTGGCCGAGGCGGCCCGGATTCTGGTGCGCGATGTGGTCAACTGCCTGCCGGTGGTGGACCGGGCCGGCCAGCCCAAGGGGGTGGCCACCATTCACCAGGTT
>JAIUYB010000512.1 GCA_020216625.1 Desulfarculus sp. | reverse complement strand
CAGTCCGGCCGCAATCACAATAAGAGCAAGGACGATGCCAGGCTGGCGTGCAGCGGATATCAACTTGTTTTCATTGCCTAGTTTTGGTTGAAGACCAGCGCCGACCACCATGAAGCCTAGGGAGCGTGGCGTACCCACCGGGTGGCGTCTAAGATCCTAGACAGGCGCTGGAAAACATTATTGCAACTAGAGGATAAATAATGACTTTCCCGTCCAGGGCCTAACCCGGCACTGTCTATGCTGCTAGACAGTGTCTATTATTTTAGACCATTTCCCGGGTTTCGATGCCATGCGCCCGCATTTTCTGGTGCAGCCCCGAGCGGTGGATGCCCAGTAGCCGGGCGGCCAGACTGCGGTTGCCGTCGGTGAAACGCAGGGCGCGCTCGATGGCCCGACGCTCGGCGCTGGCCACCTCTTGACGCAGGGGGGCTGGCTGGACCTTGGTCGCGGGCCGGTCCACCTGGCGCAATTCCTGGGGCAGGTGTTCGGGCTGGATCAATCCCTCCCGGGCCACGGTGGCGGCCCGCTCCAGGGCGTTCTTCAGCTCTCGCACATTGCCCGGCCAGTCGTAGTCCAGCAGGCATTGCATGGCCTCGGGTGAGATGCGGCGAGGGGCCTCGCTGTGAACCTGGCGCACCTGAGCCAAGAGGTGATAAGCCAGGGGAGGAATGTCCTCGCGGATCTCGCGCAAGGGCGGAGTGGCCAGGGGGAAGATGTTGAGCCGATAAAAGAGGTCGCGCCGGAACTGGCCCGCCTCCATCATGGCCGCCAGGTCGCGGTTGGTGGCGGCGATGACCCGGAAATCCAGCTTCAGGGTGCGGGTGGATCCCAGCCGCTCCACCTCCCGCTCCTGGATGACCCGCAAGAGCTTGGCCTGCAGGGCCAAGGGCAGATCGCCCACCTCGTCCAGAAAGATGACGCCCTTGTCGGCCAGCTCGAATTTGCCCGGCTTGCCCTTTTTCTGGGCTCCGGTGAAGGCCCCTGCCTCATAACCAAACAGCTCGGATTCGAACAGTTCGCTGGGAATGGAGGCGCAATTGACCCGCACCAGAGGACGGCCGCCGCGCGCGCTTTGCAGGTGGATGGCGTGGGCGAAGACCTCCTTGCCGGTGCCAGTCTCGCCGGTGATCAGCACGTCCAAGTCGCTGGCCGCGGCCTGGGCAGCCATCCGCTTGGCCTCGCGCAAAAGCCGGCTCTCGCCCACGATGCGCTGCATGGAATAGCGGCTGCTGTAGACCGTGTGAAGTTCCTTTTGGTAGTAGTCCAGTCGGCTCTCCATGACCTCCAACTGGCGGACCATCTGCTTGACCTTCTCCGGATGCCAGAAAAGGAGCTTTCCCACCGCGCCCACCACCTTGCCCTCCCGGTCGCGCAGGGGGATGCGGGCCACGAAGCGTTCCTTGCCGTGTAGGCGGAACAGGCTGCCGATCTCGGCCCGGCCGGTACGCAGCACCCGGGGCAGCTCGGAGTCGGGATTCAGCTCCAGGATGTGGCGGCCGATGGATTCGCCCTGGCTGGTGCGATAGAGCGGCTCGTTGTGGGAGCTGATGAAGCGCACGATGCCCTGAGCGTCCACCAGAATCTGGGACTCGTGAGGGTTGTCCAGCAGGGCTTCCAAGAGTTCGCGGGGGATGCTGATCTGTTCTTGGTCGGACATCGGCTCGTCTCCTGAATGATCTCCCGGCTAACGGCCGCGGTCGAAGACCGGCCCAGCCGCCTGCCAGGTTTCGGCCAGGCGGTTCTTGACCACCCGGTTCATGGCGTTCTTGGGCAAATCGTCCTGGGCTTGCCAAAGGCGGGGGACCTTGAAATCGGCCAGCCGGGCGCGGCAGTGGTCTGCCAGCTCCGTCCACTCCACCGCCCGGCCCTCCCGCCAGACCACGCAGGCCAGGATGCTCTGCTCGCCCGCGCTGTCGTCGGTCTCCACCCCCAGCACCGCGACCTCGTCCACCGCCGGATGGCTGGCCAGGGCTTGCTCCACCTCCACCGCGGCCACGTTCTCGCCCTTGACCCGGATCACATCCTTGGCCCGGCCCAGGAAATACAAGCGGCCTTGATCGTCCATCACCCCCCGGTCGCCGGTGCGCAGCCAGCCATCGGGCATGGCCTTGGCGCTGGCCTCGGGGTCGTTGAAATATCCTCTCATCAGGGCCGCGTTCTGGATGGCGATCTCTCCCGCCTCTCCCGGCGTCTGCTCAAATCCACGCTCGTCCAGCACCCGCACCCGGTTGGGCTCCTGGACCGGGGTCAGCATCGGCCGTCCCACCGCGCCCTCGGTGCAGGGCTCGTCGGGATGGCCCATCACCGCCAGGGGAGCCTCGGTCAGGCTGTAGAGGGTCTGCAACTTGACCCCGAATCGGCGCTCGAAATCGTGGTAATGGCCCTTGGGCGCGCCGCCAGCCACCACCAGCTCCACCGGGTTGTCGGCGTCGTCGGCCATGGGCGCACGCCCCCAGAGGATGGTGGTCAGGGCCAGGAGCAGGACCAGCTTGTTGGCCTGGTATTGGCGGGTCCAGTCCCAAAGCCGCGATCCGCTGAACTTCTCCATCAGGATGCAGGTGGCCCCGGCCTGCAGGCTACCCAGCAGGGAATAGAACTGGGCATTGACGTGGAACAGCGGGTTGCAGGTCAACAGGCGGTCGCCGGGGACCAGGCGGGCGGTGGCGGCGAAGGCGGCCGCGGTGCGCAGGTAGTTGGCCTGGCTGTGCATCACGCCCT
>JAIUYB010000511.1 GCA_020216625.1 Desulfarculus sp. | reverse complement strand
ACCTGACCCGGGTGTTCCAGGATCCCGCGGTGGGCCTGGTGATGGCCGTCCGGGGCGGTTTCGGCTGCAGTCGCCTGCTGCCCGCTCTGGATCTCGCCGCCCTGGCCGCCAGCGGACGGGCGCTGCTGGGCTGCTCGGACCTCACCTGCCTGTTGAACGCCCTGGCCGCGCGGGGCCTGGTCAGCCTGCACGGCCCCATGCTGACCCAACTGGCCCGCCTGGACCCCCACAGCCAAGGCGACCTCATGGCGCTCCTGGCTGGCCGGCCGGTCTGGCCCTCGCTGTTGGCCGGCCGGCCCCTGCGCCCGGGCCAGGCCCGGGGACCGCTCATGGGCGGCAACCTGACCCTGCTCTGCCACCTTTTGGGCACCCCCCACTTCCCACCCCTGGCCGGCGCGATCCTGCTCCTGGAGGATCTGGGCGAGGCCCCCTACCGCCTGGACCGGATGTTGACCCAACTGGAGCTGGCCGGGGTCTGGCGGCAGGTGGCCGGGGTGGCGGTGGGCTCGCTGAGTGACCAACCCTCGGACGCCGAGGTTTTGACCGCCGCCGTGGCTGAGCGGCTTTCCGCCCTGCCCCTGCCGGTGGTCATTGGTCTGCCGGTGGGCCACGGCCCGGCCAACCGCCTGGCCCCCCTGGGGGCCCTGGCCGAGATCGACGGCGAGGCCGGCCGCCTCACGGTGGGGGTGGACCTTGCCTGACTGGCGCGGCGTCCAGGCCCTCCTGGACCAGGGCGCGGCCGGCGGGGTGGCTCCCCACATCGTGTTTCTGGCCTGGCGGGCCGGCGCCCCCGCCGCGCTCATGGCCGCCGGCCAAGCCCAACCCGACACGGTCTTCGACCTGGCCTCCCTGACCAAGCCCCTGGCCACCGCCCTGGTGGCCCTGCATCTGGAGCTGGCCGGGCGCCTGGCCTGGGACGACACCCTGGCGCAGATCATGGGCTCGCCCCCGGTGCCGCCCGCCAAGGCCGGCATCACCATCCGCCAGCTCCTGACCCACGCCGCCGGCTTCCCGGCCTGGCGGCCCTACCATGAGCTCCTGGAGCGCCAGCCGCCGCCCATGCGCCCGGCCCTGCTCCTGGCCATGCTGATGAACGAACCCCTGGCCCAACCGCCAGGCCAGGCCGCGCTCTATAGCGATCTGGGCTATCTGCTGCTGGGCCTTCTCCTGGAGCGCATCGGCCAGAAGCCCCTGCCCCTGCTCCTGTTGGAGGCCCAGGCCGCCCTGGGCGTGGAGGGGCCCCGCTTCCTGGCCCCGGGGCAAACCCTGATTCCCCTGGAGCGCATCGCGCCCTGCGGCCCCCTGCCCGGCCGGCCGGTCATCCACGGCTCGGTGGAAGACGAAAACGCCTTCGCCCTGGGCGGCGCCGCCGGCCACGCCGGGCTCTTCGGCACCGCTGGCCAAGTGGCGGCGGTGATGGACGCCCTCTGCCGCTGTCTGACCGGAGATGGCCCCTGGCCGGCCGCGGCCGTGGCCCGGATCTTCAGCCTAGACACCGCCACCCCCGGCTCCGGCCGCACCCCGGGCTTCGACACCCCCAGCGGTCCGGAGAGCGCCGCCGGCCCCAACCCACCGGTCGGCCTGGTCGGCCACCTGGGCTTCACCGGGGTCAGCCTCTGGTGGCAACCCCAGGCCAACACCGGCTTGGTCCTGCTCACCAACCGGGTGGCCCTGGGCCGCGACAATGACCGGATCAAGGCCTTCCGCCGCGCGGTCCACGCAGCCGCCTGGCGGGCGGTGGAAGAATAGAGGCATTGGGGGGAAACCTTTAGTGAACAAAAGGTTTCCCCCAAACCACCTTTCCAAAAACTTCGCCCTTTGGGCCTGGGCTTGGCAGCATGAATACGCCGGTGCTAGATCCCGCGCTGAACCGGGTTCCGGAGAAGATAGCCAGCATCCATTTCATGGGCATCGGCGGGGTGGCCATGGGCGCCTTGGCCGGAGCCCTGGCCCGGCGCGGCTATACCGTGCGCGGCTCGGACAACCCCCTCTATCCGCCCATGAGCACCTTCCTGGAGCAGGCCGGCATTCCGGTGGCGCAGGGCTACCGCCCCGAAAACCTGGACCCCGCCCCGGACCTGGTCATCGTGGGCAACGTCATGCGCCGCGACAACCCCGAGTCCCTGGCCCTGGCCCAACGCCGCCTGCCCTATCTCTCCCTGCCCCAGGCCCTGGGCCGCTTCTTCATCAGCGGCAAGACCTCCATCGTGGTGGCCGGCACCCACGGCAAGACCACCACCACCGCCCTGATCGCCAGCGGGCTGTTGCGCGCCAACCGCGATCCGGGCTTCCTGGTGGGCGGCATCATGCTGGAGGGCGGCCAGAACTTCCGCGACGGGGCCGGCGCGCACTTCGTGGTGGAGGGCGACGAGTACGACACCGCCTTCTTTGACAAGCGACCGAAATTCGTGCACTACCAGCCCAGGGTCGGCGTCCTGACCTCCCTGGAGTTCGACCACGCCGACATCTACCCCGACCTGGAGGCGGTGCGAAGGGCCTTCGCCCTGTTCGTGGCCGAGCTGCCGGCCGAGGGCCGGCTCATCGCCTGGGGCGACAGCGCCGAGGTTCTGGCGCAGACCCGGGCCGCGGCCTGCCCGGTCTGGACCTACGGCCAAGGCCAGGCCTGCGCCTGGCGCTTGCTCTCCGCCACTCCAGCCCCGGGCGGCGGGGCGCGCCTGGCCGTGCGCACACCGGCTGGCGAGGAACTGGACCTCACCACGCCCCTG
>JAIUYB010000510.1 GCA_020216625.1 Desulfarculus sp. | reverse complement strand
AGGGGCAGGTGGCCCAGGCTGGCCGGACTGGAGCGCCAGGCCCGGGGCAGGACCAGGCGCACCGGCAGGGCCTGGCGCTCGCCCGGGACGTGAACCGTGGCGGCCACGTCGCCGCCGAGGGCCAGATGCAGGCTGCCGGCCACCGCCTGGGCCGGAACCCCGTGCAGGGCCGCCTTCTCCTTGTCCAGCGCGAAATCCAGGCGCGGGCGCTCGGCCTCGCCGGAGTCGTCCACGTCCACCACCAGGGGTTCGGCCGCCAGGCGGGCGGTCAGATCCCGGCCCGCGGCCAAAAGCTCGGCGTAGGACAGCTCCGGCGGACCGTAGACCTCGGCCACCACCGTGGCCAGCACCGGCGGACCCGGCGGGGTCTCCACGATCTTGAGGTTCACGCCATGTGCGCGGGCGATGGCGGTGAGGTCGTCGCGCAGGCGCAGGGCGATGGCGTGGCTTTGCTGGCTGCGGCGCTCCTTGGGCAACAGGTTCACCCGCACCTCGGCCACGTGCCCGCCCTGACGCAGGTAGTAGTGGCGCACCAGGCCGTTGAAATCCATGGGCGAGGCCAGGCCGGTGTAGGAGACGAAATCGGTGACCTCCGGCACCCCGGCCAGGTAGTCCGCGAAGGCGCGCACCGCCCGGTCGCTGGTCTCCAGGGTGGTGCCCTCGGGCAGATCCAGCACCAGTTGCAGCTCGTTCTTGTTGTCAAAGGGCAAAAGCTTCAGGGGCACCTGGCGCAACGGCACCAGGGACAGGGACAGCAGCAGCAGCCCGGCCACTCCCCCGGCCAGGCCCCAGCGCCAGGCCCGGTGCTCCAGGAAGGGCCCCAACACCCGGGCGTAGCCCCGCCGGATCCATTCCGGGGTGGGATCGTGGGGCTCGGCCCCTGGCGACCCGGCCCGCCCCGGGGCGCGGTGCTTGAGCAGCAGGTGGCAGAGCCAGGGCACCACGGTCAGGGCGCAAACCATGGAGAAGCCCACCGCCAGGGGCACGTTGGCCGCCATGGGAGCCATGTAGGGGCCCATCATGCCGGTGATGAAAAACATGGGCAGGAAGGCCACCACGATGGTCAGGGTGGACATGATCACCGGCGGCAGCACCTCCTGCACCGCCTCCAGGGTGGCCTCCCGAGGCCGGCGACGCCCCAGGATGATATGGCGCTGGATGTTGTCCACGTTGATGATGGGATCGTCCACCACCAGGCCCAGGGACAGGATCAGGGCGAACATCGTCACCCGGTTGATGGTGTAGCCCAGGAGATGGTTGACGAAAAGGGCCAGGGCGAAGGACAACGGCACCGACAGGGCCACCACCAGGGCCTCGCGCCAGCCCAGGGTGAGCGCCAACAGCACCACCACCGTCAGCACCGCGAAGAACAGTTCGTGGATCAGCTCGTCGCTCTTGTGCTGGGCTGTCTCGCCATAATTGCGCGTCACCCGCAGCTCGATGCCATCCGGGATGACCTCGGCCTTGAGCTCCTCCAGGCGCGCCAGGGCCGCCTCGGCCACCAGCACCGCGTTGGTTCCCTTCTTCTTGGCCAGGGCCAGGGTCACCGCCGGATAACCCTCGGCCGGGGCCTGGACGCCCCGCTCCCGCTGCTCGCGCCAGGAGAGCCCCAGGCGGGAGTAGCCAGCGGCCTCCTGGGGGCCGTCGATCACCTCGGCCACGTCGCGCAGATACACCGGCCGGCCCTGGTGGACCCCCACCACCAGCTCGGCCACCTCGCGGGCGCTGGTCAGGAAGCTGTCGGCATGCAGGGAGTAGCTGCGGTCGGCCTGGTCCAGGCTCCCGGCCAACACCGAGACGTCGGCCCCGGCCAAGGCCTGGCGCACCGCCAGAGGCCCCAGGCCGAAGCCGGCCAGGCGCACCGGGTCCAGCTCCACCCGCACCTCGCGCTGGCGGCCGCCCACCACCTGGGTGCGCGAGACGTCCGGAACCTCGGCCAGCCGGGCCAGAACCTCCTCGCCCACCCGGCGCAGCACGAAATCGTCGTGCCGCGCGGAATACAGGGTGATGGCCAGGATCGGCACGTCGTCGATCTCCACCGGCTTGACCACCCAGCCCTTGACCAGGGCCGGGGCCAGGTCCTGGTTCATGGAGATCTTGTTGTGCAGCTTGATCAGCGAGCGCTCGCGGTCCTGGCCCACGAAGAAGCGCACCGTGACGATGGCCAGGCCGGGGCGCGACATGGAGTAGACATGCTCCACCCCGTCGATCTGCCACAGCAGGCGCTCCAGGGGAGTGGCCACCAATTGCTCCACCTCCTGGGCGCTGGCCCCGGGGGCCTGGACGAAGACGTCGGCCAGGGGCACCACGATCTGGGGCTCTTCCTCGCGGGGGGTGGACTGCACCGCCCAGAAGCCCAACAGGGCGGCCAGGATGATGAAAAGCACCGACATCCGGGCCGAGAGGAAGGCCCGCACAATGCGCCCCACCCAGTTGAGCCGCACCTCGTCCGCCTCATGCCGGGGCTCAGGCATCGCCGCCTCCGCCCAAGGCGATTTCCTCGCCACCCTTGAGGCCCGAGAGCACTTCCACCTGATCGCCGCTGACCCGGCCGGTGGTCACATAGACCCGCCGCCAGCCCTGGGCTGTGCGCACCCGCACCGTTTCCAACTGACCGACGCGCTCCACCGCCGCCCGAGGCGCCAACACCGCCGGGCGCTGGCCCACCGGCACCAAAAGCCGGCCGAACATGCCAGCCCGCAGCCCGGGGGAGTCTTCCAGGCCCACCTT
>JAIUYB010000509.1 GCA_020216625.1 Desulfarculus sp. | reverse complement strand
CGTTGGCCCGGGCGATGGCGGCCAGGGCTCCCACCTGATAGAGCAGGTCGGTGCGCAGTTCGTCGGCCGAGCATTCCATCCGTCGGCGGCCGAAGCCGCGCAGGTCCGGGTAGCCGGGATGGGCTCCCACCCCGACGCCATGCTCCCGGGCCAGGATCACGGTGCGCTCCATGACCAGGGGGTCTGAGGCGTGGAAGCCGCAGGCCACGTTGGCGCTGGTGATATGGCGGATCACCTCGGCGTCGCAACCCAGGTTATAGTTGCCGAAGCTTTCACCCATGTCGCAGTTGAGGTCGATCATTCTCTCGCGCTCCGTTGCGAAAAATTCTACAATATACTCACCCGGTGGCGGCGGACAACCGGACTGGACAGTCCGACCGGGATGACGCCATGATCGTAACAGGGGACGATAGGGCGGAGCTTACCGGATTGTCTATATAAAATCATTCGAAACGCCATTCCGGGTTTGAAATCGCGTCACATTCCAATTATAATACAAATCTTTACATGGCCCACCCCAAGCCATGGATGGGACGACCTTTCAGCTCCAGCCGTGAGGAAACAGCTTGACCAGCCAGGCCCTTAATGACAGCCCCGCCGCCGTCCGCGCGGCCATCGCCCGAGGTGAGATCACCGGCAACACCAGCGCCCTGTGCCCCGGCTATGTCCAGGCCAACCTGGTGATCCTGCCCAAGGACTGGGCCTTCGACTTCCTGCTTTTTTGCCTGCGCAATCCCAAACCCTGCCCGCTGCTGGAGGTTCTGGACCCCGGCGACCCACTGACCCGGACCATCGCCCGGGGCGCGGACATCCGCCACGACGTGCCCCGCTACCGGGTCTGGCGCGATGGCGTGTTGGTGGACGAACCCGCCGACATCGCCGACCTGTGGCGGGACGACTTGGTGACGTTCTTCCTGGGATGCAGCTTCAGCTTCGATTTCGCCCTGCAAAACGCCGGACTGCCGGTGCGCCACCTGGAGCAGGCCCGCAACGTGCCCATGTATCGCACCACCCGGCCCAACGTCCGGGCCGCCCGCCTGGGCGGTCCCCTGGTGGTCTCCATGCGCCCCATGGCCCCGGAGCTGGTGGCCCGGGCGGCGGAGGTCTCGGGCCAGTGCGAGGGGGCCCACGGCGCGCCGATCCATTGGGGCGACGCCGCCGACCTGGGCATCGCCGACTTGGCCCGGCCGGAGTTCGGCGATCCGGTGGAGATCAAGCCCGGCGAGGTGCCGGTGTTCTGGGCCTGCGGCGTCACCCCCCAGGCGGCCCTGATGGAGGCCAAGCCGCCCCTGGCCATCACCCACGCTCCCGGCCACATGTTCATCACCGACCTGCGCTTCGAGGAGCTTGGCGGCCTGGAATCCGCGCCCAAGCAGTCATGAACCGGCCTTGCCGAGTCAATTCAAACCAAACGTGGGAGGTTTTCCGATGCGCAAACTAGCCTGGTTGATGGCCGTGGCCCTGATGGCGGCCCTGTTGATCCCCGGCCTGGCCCTGGCCGAGGACAAGGAGATCAAGATCGGCGTGATCTATCCCCTGACCGGCGGCGCGGCGGCCGAAGGCCGCGAGCTGCGGGCCGGAGCCGAGCTGGCCCAGGAAATCGCCAACTCCGCCATGGCCAACATCGACATGGCCATGGCCAAGAACGCCGGCATCAAGGCCCTGGGCGGGGCCAAGATCACCCTGATCTTCAAGGATCACCAGGGCAACCCGCAACTGGGCGCCGACCTGGCCAAGAAGCTGATCGAGGACGACAAGGTGGTGGGCATCCTGGGCTGCTACCACAGCTCGGTGACCAAGACCGTGGCCGCGGTCTGCGAGCGCTTCGGGGTGCCGATGATCAACGACTCCTCCACCAGCCCGGCCCTGACCAAGGCCGGCTTCAAGTGGTTCTGGCGCACCACCCCCCACGACGATCAGTTCACCAAGGATCTCTTCGAGTTCCTGAAGGGCCTGACCGAGGGCAAGGCCAAGGGGGTGCCGGCGGTGCCCATGGCCGACATCAACACCCTGGCCGCGGCCTGTGAAAAGACCGAGTGGGGCACCAACGTCAGCGAAACCATCAAGCGCTACGCCGGTGAGTACAAGTTCAACCTGGCCTCCAACCTGCTCTACGCCGCCAAGAGCCCCGACCTGTCGGCCGAGGTCCAGAGCCTGATCGCGGCCAAGCCCGGCGCGATGCTCTTCGCCTCCTACACCTCCGACGCCATCCTGATGATGAAGACCCTCCAGTCCATGAAGGCCGCGCCCAAGATCCTGTGGGGCCAGGACGCCGGCTTCGAGGCGCCGGAGTTCGTCAGCACCCTGGGCGACGCCAGCGTGGGCGTGCTGACCCGCACCGTCTTCACCCCCCAGGTGGCCCAGGTCAAGAAGGTCTCCGGCCAGGTCAACGGCCTTTACAACCAGAAGGTCGGCCACGACCTCTCCGGCGCCAGCGCCCGGGCCTTCACCGGCCTCCAGGCCTGGGTCTATGTCCTGGAGAAGGCCGCCAGCACCAAGCCCGAGGACATCCAGAAGGCCTGCAACAGCATCACCATCCCCGGCGATGAACTGGTGGTGCCCTGGAACGGCATCAAGTTCGCCACCGAGGGCGAGGACATCGGCCAGAACGTGCTGGGCATGGGCATGATCGGCCAGTACCAGAAGAAGGGCGACAAGATCACCCTGGAGATCGCCTATCCCTTCGACCTGGCCACCACCAACCTGGTCTATCCCTTCCCGGGCTTCTAGGAAGC
>JAIUYB010000014.1 GCA_020216625.1 Desulfarculus sp. | reverse complement strand
ATCCCTCAAAAAGTAACTGTTTGCAGGCGCCGCGTTTGGGTTTTTCTCCAGAACCTCATTTGCCCGCGCGACCGGGCCTCCCCTTCTGGCCAGCGAGTGTGCGCCCCGTCGCGAGCCCCGCTGGCGGCTCACGACGGGGAATGGTTTTATTAAGTTACTTGCCGCCGGTGAAGTTGGCCTTGCGCTTCTCCAGGAAGGCGCTCATGCCCTCCTTCTGATCCGGGCTGGCGAAGCAGGTGGCGAAGCACTCGGCCTCCATGGGCATGGCCCGCTCCAGGGGCAGGTCGCTGCCGGCGTCCACCAGGTATTTGATGGCCCGGGTGCTGACCTTGCCTTTTTGCGCGATGCCCTTGGCGGTCTTCATCACCGCGGCCATCAGCTCCTCGGCCGGGAAGACCTTGTTGACCAGGCCAATCTCCTTGGCCTCGGCCGCGTCGATGATCACGCCGGTCAGGCACATCTCCTTGGCTCGGGCCTTGCCCACCAGGCGGGTCAGACGCTGGGTGCCGCCGAAGCCGGGGATGATGCCTAGGTTGATCTCGGGCTGGCCGAACTTGGCGTTGTCGGCCGCGTAGATGAAGTCGCAGGCCATGGCCAGCTCGGTGCCGCCGCCCAGGGCGAAGCCCTTGACCGCCGCGATCACCGGGCGGTCCAGCTTCTCCAGGCGGAAGAAGACGTTCTGGCCCATCAGCGAGAACTTGCGGCCCTCCAGGGCGTTCATCTGCACCATGGCGGCGATGTCGGCCCCGGCCACGAAGGCCTTGTCGCCCGCGCCGGTGATCACCACGCATTTGACCGCGTCGTCGGCCTCGACCTGGCTGATGGCCTGGTCCAGCTCGGCCACCACCTGGGGGTTGAGGGCGTTCATGGCCTTGGGACGGTTGATGGTGATGGTGGCCACGCCGTCCTGGACCTCGTAAATGATGAACTCGTACGCCATGCCTTATATCCTCCCCGGAATTATCGTCTGTTTCCGGTTGGGCGCGTATTTGGGGGGCCAATCGCGGTGCGCTTGGCCTAAAGCTCTTTGGGAAGGGGTGCGGGGAACCCTTTCGCTCGAGAAAGGGTTTCCCCGTCTTGCCCCAGCATCTATTGTTCTACCGCTCCACGATCAGGGCCGCGCCCTGGCCGCCGCCGATGCACAGGGTGGCCAGGCCGGTCTTGGCGTCGCGCTTGATCATCTCGTAGATCAGGGTGACCAGGATGCGCGCGCCGCTGGCGCCGATGGGGTGGCCCAGGGCGATGGCGCCGCCATTGACGTTGACGATGTCGCGGTTCAGTCCCAGCTCGCGGATGACGGCCTCGGCCTGGGCGGCGAAGGCCTCGTTGGCCTCGATCAGTTGCAAATCGCCCACGCTCAGGCCGGTCTTCTTGAGCGCGGAGCGGGTGGCGGCGATGGGGCCCAGGCCCATGTAGGCCGGATCCACGCCGCCCCAGCCGTAGCCCTTGATCTTGCACAGCGGGGTCAGGCCCAGGTCCTTGGCCTTGTCGGCGGTCATGACCACCAGGGCCGCCGCGCCGTCGTTGATGCCGCTGGCGTTGCCGGCGGTGACGGTGCCGCCCTTCTTGAAGGCCGGGGGCACCTTGGCCATGGACTCGGCGGTGGAGCCGAAACGGGGGTGCTCGTCGGTGTCGCAGACCTTGGGGTCGCCCTTTTTCTGGGGCACCAGCACCGGGGCGATCTCGTCCTTGAAGCGGCCGGCCTTGATGGCGGCCTCGGCGTTGAGCTGGCTTTTGAGCGCCAGCTCGTCCTGGGCCTCGCGGGTGATGCCGTACTTCTCGGCCACGTTCTCGGCGGTGATGCCCATGTGGTAGCCGTTGAAGATGTCGGTCAGGCCGTCGAAGACCATGTAGTCGATCATCTTGCCGTCGCCCATGCGCTGGCCCCAGCGGGCCTTGGGCAGCAGGTAGGGGGCCTGGCTCATGTTCTCGGTGCCGCCGGCCACCACGATCTCGCTGTCGCCGCACATCACCGCCTGGGCGGCCAGCATGACGCTTTTGAGGCCCGAGGCGCAGACCTTGTTGACGGTGTAGGCGTTGGCCTCCTGGGGGATGCCCGCGCCCAGCTCCACCTGGCGGGCCACGTTCTGGCCCAGGCCGGCGCCCAGTACGTTGCCGTAGATGACCTCGTCCACCTGGGAGGGGTCGACCTTGGCCCGCTCCAACGCGGCTTTGACCGCGGTGACGCCCAACTGGACCGCCGAAACGTCGCTGTACATGCCGCCGAAACGGCCCACCGCCGTGCGGGCCGCGCCTACGATGACAACTTCCTTCAACATGATTAGAACTCCTTCGTAACGTCGTGCTGCATATGGCGGGGCGTCGCCCCCCTTTTGAGGTTGCCGGTCCCTGGGCTGATCAACCCCTCGACCCGCCTCGGGATCAACATCACCGCGGATGGTCCTTCACTTGGCGCCAGCGCCCGGCCTAGGTCGGGTTAGGCCGGAGCCAGCGCGTGATTATTTCCTCGTCAAGCCCGGCGGCGCATCCGCGCGCCACCCGGGGCTAGAGATTCTCCACGATCAGCGAGACCGCCTCGCCGCCGCCCAGGCACAGGCTGGCCATGCCCAGGTGGGCGTCGCGGTCCTTCATGGCGTAGATCAGGGTGGTCAGCACCCGCGCGCCCGAGGCCCCGATGGGGTGGCCGATGGACAGGGCCCCGCCGTAGATGTTGATCTTGGCCGGATCCAGGTCCAGGGTGCGCTGCACGGCGATGGAGGAGGCGGCGAAGGCCTCGTTGATCTCGTGCAGATCGATGTCCTTGGGCCCCAGGCCCTGCTTGGCACAGACCTTGGGGATGGAGTGGATCGGGGCCACCAGGACGTATTTGGGGTCGATGCCGGCCGCGCCCTGGGCTCCCACCTTCACCAGGGGTTTGAGGCCCATGGCCCGGGCCTTGTCCGCGCTCATCAGCACCACCGCCGCCGCGCCGTCGTTGAGGCTGGAGGCGTTGCCGGCGGTGACGGTGCCGCCGTCCTTCTTGAAGGCCGGGCGGAGCTTGGCCAAAAGCTCTGGCGAGGACTGGCGCAGGCCCTCGTCGCGGGCGATCACCTTGGAATCGCCCTTTTTCTGGGGAATGGACACCGGCACGATCTGATCCTTGAAGCGCCCTTCTTCGTCGGCTCGCCAGGATTTGCCGTAGGAATCCAAGGCGAAGGCGTCCTGGTCGGCCCGGGTGACGCCGTATTTCTCGGCGCAGAGCTCGGCGCTCATGCCCATGTGGAAGTCGTTGAGGTGGTCCCAGAGGCCATCGTGGACCATGGAGTCCACCACCTTGCCGTCGCCCATGCGCTGGCCGGAGCGCTGGTTCATCAGCAGGTAGGGGGCGCGGGTCATGGACTCCATGCCCCCGGCCACCACCACCTCGGCGTCGCCGCAAAGGATGGCCTGGGCCCCCAGCATCACCGCCTTGAGGCCCGAGCCGCAGACCTTGTTCACGGTGATGCAGCCCACCTCCACCGGCAGGCCGGCGCGCAGCATGGCCTGGCGGGCCGGGTTCTGGCCCAGGCCGGCGGGCAGCACGCAGCCCATGATCACCTCGTCCACGTCCTGGCCGTTGATCCCGGCCCGGGCGATGGCCTCGTTGATGGCGATCACCCCCAGGTCCAGGGCGGTCAGGCTGGCGAAGGCACCCTGAAAGGCGGCCACCGGGGTACGGCAGGCGCTGACGATCACGACTTCCTTCATTGAGCTTACTCCATTGGCAAACTTGCCGCGGTATTTTAGTCGGCCAGGGCCGGCGAGAAGAAGGGGGTGGGGATGACCCGCCGCACCCGGGCCAGGGAGACCAGACCGGGTTGGCCCCCGCCCAGCCCCGCGGCCTCCAGATAAAGCCGGCCATCGCGTAAAAGCAGGCGTTGGGGATCCACCGTCAACTCCGGAGACTGGCCGCCCTCCAACTCCAGCAACACCCGGCGGCCCTCCTCGATGGCCGGCAGCAGGGCGGACAAGACCTCGGGCGCGCAGCCGAAACCGTCCTGCACCACCACCTGGTCCAGGGTTTCGCCGAACTGCTCGCGCAGCTCCTCGGGCAACTGGCCCACCAGGGTGCGCAGCCCGGCCAGGGCCCCCAGGGCCAGGGCGAAGTCGCTGAGCCGGGTTAGCTGGCGCACCGCCAGGATCAGAGCGAAGAGGTCGGAAAGACTCAACCCCCTGACATTGAAGGTCAACTCCTTGTCCAGCACGAACCCGCCATTCTGGCGCGAGTGGTGGAAGGAGAACCCCATCCCGGCCAGTCGGTCACGGTCCTTGTAAAGCTGGCGGCGGGAAATCTGGTGGCGTCGGCACATTTCCTCGAGGCTGCGGCGAGGGTGCGCCTTGATGTCGCAGATTATTCCCATGAGTCGGGCCAGCCGACGGCTGTTCATGGCCACTCCCGGGTGACAACCATCTTTTCATAGCCGAGTTGGATGGGCAAGTCAAGGCGAGCCGGCCGCGGGCGCAAGACGAACCCCGCTTGATTCTAACCGCGCGATCCGACGGCGCATGCGCGGTAACGCACCGGCGGCGGCCTCAAGTGGCCGGATCCACCGGCAGCAGCAGCCGGAAGCCAACCCCCCGGCCGGGTCGGTTGTCCACCATCACCCCGCCGCGGTGGTTGCGGGCCACGCCCAGGACCAGGGGCAGGCCCAGGCCCCTGCCCGGCAGCTTGGTGGTGAAAAAAGGCTCGAAGATGCGCTCCAGATGGGCCGGGTCCACCCCCGGACCCTCGTCCTCCACCTCCAAATAGACGTAATCCCCCTCCGGATGATCATGGCCCGGCTGGGCCGTCTCCCACTGGGCCGGATCGGGCCGGGTCAAGCCGGTGCGCACCCAAATCCGTCCCCCTTTTGCCTCCAGGGCCTCGCGGGCGTTGGCCAACAGGCTGGCCAGGGCCTGCTCGATCTGCTCCGGGTCGCCGGAGATAACCGGCAGATCCTGGGCCAGCACCAGGTGGGGGCGGGCCGACTCCGGCCAATCCCGGGTGAGCCGCCCCAAGACTCCCGCCACCAAGGCGCTGAGATCCACCGTGGTGGGGATATAGGGTAAGTGTCCGGAATAAGCCAACATGTGATGGGATATATGACTGGCGCGCAGCGCTTCGGCCAGGGCCTGGTCCAGGTTTCGGCGCAACGGCGAAGCCTCCGGAAGGTCCATCATCGCCAATTCCAGACGGCTAATCACCCCTTGCAGCCGATTGTTGAAGTCATGGGCCACCCCAGCGGCCATTACCCCCAGGCTCTCCAGACGTCGGGCCCGCTCCAGGCGGGCTTCCAACTCCCGCCGGGCCTGCTCGGCCCGGATCAGGCGGTCGATGTCCTCGATCACCGGCAGCAGGTGGAGCGGTTGGCCCCGATGATCCAGCACCAGGCGCAACCAGATCCGACCCCAGACCACCCGGCCATCGGCGCGCAGGAAGCGTTGATCCTGGCCGACCGGCTCCACCTCCCGGGTCAAGAGGCGGTCCAGTTGGAGCCGTAAGTCCTGGCGGTCGTCGGGATGGGTCACCTCAGCCAGACCCAGGCGCAGTATTTCCTCCCGTTCCCGGCCCAAGAAGCGGCATAGTTCAGGGTTGACGTTCAAAAAGCGGTGGTCCAATGAGAGCACCGCCGCGCCAATGGGCAATTGGTGGAAAAGCATGCGGAAACGCTGCTCGCTGGCGCTCAGCTCCCGTTCGGCGTTTTTGAGCCGGGTGACATCGTTGAGGACATTGACGCTGCAACGTTGGCCGTCGATGGTTATCTCCTCGGCATTCCAAACAAATTCTCGCAGAGAACCGTCCTTCATCCGCAAGGTGGCCTCGGCGTCCACCAGCCGGCCCCGCTCCCACAGGCGGGCCAGCAATTGACGGCGATGGTCCAGGTCGGGCCAGAGGCCCAACTCGCGCGCGGTGCGACCCACCACCTCCTGGTACTCGAACCCGGTGCTTTTCAAAAAAGCCTGGTTCACCTCGGAAAAGCGCTCGTCTTCAATGTTGTTGATGGCCACCCAGACCGGGCTGGCCTGGAAGGCCTTGGCGAACTTCTCTCGCGAAACCCGCAAATGCTCCAGCAGCTCCCGCCGTTCGGTGGTGTCGTCCAGGGTTCCCAGATAGCCTTCCACCGCGCCTTGGGAGTCCCGCAGCGGTTGGGCCCGGACCTGGGCCCAGGCCAGGCGCCCCCGGGGGTTCGACAAGCGGACCTCCCGCTCGAAGACCCCCCGCTCCCTGACCACCCGCCGCCAGTGTTCGCCGACCTCGCTTCTCTCCTCGGGGTGCAGGCCGGTCTCCCAGCCTCGTCCCAGGGAATCCTCCCGGTCCAAGCCGGTGATGTCGCTCCAGCGCTGGTTGACATAAGCGAAGTTGCCCTGGGGGTCGGAGAGAAAAATGCCCACCGGGGCCAGGTCGGCCAGGGCCGCGAACCGCTCCACGCTGGCCTCCAGGGCCTCGGCCGCGGCCCGCTCAAAGCTCAGGTCGCGCCCCAGCACCAGCATCCGCCCCAGGCCGGGATAGGGCAAGACGCTCCAGCCCAGCCAAACGCTGCGGCCGGCTTGGTCGAGCATTCGGACCTGGCGGGAGAGATTGGCCAGGCGGGGCCATTGCTCCTGGACCATCCGAGCCAGCCGCCCCCTCTCCTCCGGTGGGGCCAGCTCGCAGATCGACCGTCCCCGCAGTTGCTCTTGGCTGAAGCCCAGAAGGCCGAGGCCGGCCGGATTGGCGCTCAGGATGCGCCCCTCATGGTCCAGGATCCACATCGGGTCCTGGCTGGCCAGAAAATACCGGTCCAGGGTGTTTTGGGACCGGCGTCGGAGGCCTAGTTCGGCCTGGCAACGGCTCAACTTGCGGCGCAGAACCTGTTGCGGGTGGCGAAAGGTCTTGGCGGACGGCATGCGTATCTTCCCCGGGAAGTGAGGAGCCTGGGGCTGACGCGATGGCGCGGGCGGGGGTGCGCGGCCCCATCGCTCGGGGACTAAACGTGTTCACCTGAAATTTTAAGCCATTCGAGGCTAGCTAAGAAATATGATAACTGCCCAAAACGGGTTTCAGCCAGCGCTGGACCGAACGAGCGACCCCAAGGACTGGGCCGTCATTCGGCGCAAAGCGTTCGGGATCGGGGAGGAATTGTCATCCTATATTGAACCCTTGACCGTCATTGGCCAGGCTGCTAGATTTCCCGGCGACAAGTCCGGGCGCTCCGCAATCCAACATTCCGGCCCCGGCGGCCGGTGGCGAGGCCAAAAGTGGCAAAGCAGAACATCGATCTCAACGTGAACGGCTTCACCTACCGCGTGGCCGTGGAGCCCTGGCGCAGCCTGGCCGAGGTTTTGCGCGAGGAGTTGGGCCTGACCGGGACCAAGGTGGGCTGCAACCAGGGGGACTGCGGGGCCTGCACGGTGCTGATCGACGGGCGGGCGGTCAGCTCTTGCCTGACGTTGGCGGTGGAGGCCCACCAGCGCCAGATCACCACCATCGAGGGCCTGGCCGCCTCCCCGGACCAACTGCACCCCATCCAGCAAGCCTTCATCGACCACGGCGCGGTCCAGTGCGGCTTCTGCACCGCCGGCATGATCCTGAGCGCCAAGGCTCTCCTGGACCAGAACCCCGACCCCAGCGAGGAGGAGATCCGCCAGGGCATCGCCGGCAACCTCTGCCGCTGCACCGGTTACGTCAAGATCGTGGAGGCCATCTCCGCCGCCGCCCAGACCCTTCGCGGCCCCCGGGAGGAGCGCTAGCCATGGCCATGCCCCACTTCGAGCATCACCAACCCACCAGCCTGGAAGAGGCCCTGGACATCCTGACCCGCCATGGCGCGGAGGCCAAGCTCATGGGCGGCGGCACCGACCTGGTGATGAAGATGCGCGCGGGCGCCTTGGAGCCTCGGCACGTGGTGGGTCTGGGTCGGGTGGCCGGCCTTAACCGCATCTCCTACCGCGACGACGACGGCCTGGTCATCGGCGGCTCCACCCGCATCAGCGAAGTAGCGGCGCACCCCGAGGTCCGCCGCCACTACCCCGCCCTGGCCCATGCCTGCTCGGTGATGGCCACCCCCCAAATCCGCAACATGGGCACCGTGGCCGGAAACCTGGCCAACGCCGCCCCCAGCGCCGACACCGCCGCCCCCCTGCTGGCCTGTCGCGCCAGCGTGGTGCTGGTGGAGCGCGGCGGCCGCCGCCAGGTCAAGCTGACTGACTTTTTCAAGGGCCCCGGGCTTACCGACCTGGAACCGGGCGAGATCCTGGAGGCGATCCGGGTGCCGGCCCCGCCCAACCGCTGCGGCTCGGCCTATCAACGCCTGTCCGAGCGCTCCCAGGTTGACATCGCCGCGGTGGGCGTGGCCGGGTTCGTGGCCCTGGACCTGGCCGGGGCGATCATCGGCGTTCGCCTGGCCTTGAGCGCGGTGGCCCCCACCCCGGTGCGCTGCCCCGAGGCCGAGGCGATCCTGGAGGGTCAGATCCCCACCCCGGAGCTGTTGCGTCGGGCCTCGGCGGCCTGTGTGCGGGCCTCGCGCCCCATCGACGACCTGCGGGCCTCGGCCAACTACCGCCGCTCAATGGTCCAGGTGCTCTCCTTGCGGGTGCTGGAGCAGTGCCTGGCCCTGGCCAAGGGCGAAGCGTCCCCTCCGGCCTGAGCGCCACCCAGGGTCAGCCCCGGCCTTGGGCTGGCCAACCTCTTGGCGGTGTTTGACAACCAGGCTCCCTCCCCCTAAGCTGGGAGAATACCCCCGCTGGTGCAGCACCCGCCGGAGAGGAGCCAGTGCCCCCCACCCCGCAGTTCAAGCAACGCCTCAAGCTGGCTATCCTGCTGTTGTTGTTCGCTATCGTAACGCTTCTCCACTACAGTCGTTTCTTCGACCCCAGGCTGCAAGAGATCTTCGTCCGCGACCTTTTCTTGGCCCCCATGCTTCTGGGCGCGTTCTGGTTCCGCCTCAGTGGGGCCCTGGCCGTGGGCTTGCTGACCACCATAGCCCTGATCCCCTCGCTCCACTCCAATTTCCGCACCGATCCCTACCTGTTGATGGTGGACGCCCTGGAAATCGCCCTCTACCTGACCGTGGGCCTGGCCCTGGGCCTGTTGCGCGACCGCGAACGCCGCCAGTTGCGCCAAATCCGCCAAGCCGAGTCCCTGGCAGCCATGGGACGGGCGGTCTCGGCCCTGGCCCATGACATTAAAACCCCCCTCATGGCCATCGGCGGCTTCGCGGCCCAGGTGCGCCGCCACCTCCCCGACCAGGACCCCGACGCCCACAAGCTGGACATCGTGATCAGCCAGACCCGGCGGCTGGAGCTGATGGTCCGCGAGATGCTGGACTTCTCCCGACCGGTGCGCCTAAACCCCGCTCCCACCGATCCAACGGCCATGGTGGAGGAGTCCCTGCTCCTGACCGAGCCCTTGGCCGCCAAGGGCCAGGTGCGGCTGCGCGCCCAGTGCGCCGAGGGCCTGCCCCGGCTGTTGCTGGATCGCGACCACCTGCAACGGGCGCTTCTCAATCTTCTGGCCAACGCGGTGCAGGCCTCGTCCACTGGCTCCGAGGTGGTGGTCAGTCTCTCCTGCCACGAGAGCAAGCCCGAGTTGCGCCTGGAGGTCAGCGACCAGGGCCACGGCATCCAGGCCGACCTCCGGCCCCAGGTGTTCAGCCCCTTTTTCACCACCAAGCGCGAAGGCACCGGCCTGGGCCTGGCCATCGCCCGCAAGATCGTAGAGGCCCATGGCGGTCGCCTGGAAATGCGCGACAACCAGCCCCGGGGCATGGTCTTCAGCCTGGTGGTGCCCCTGATCCCGGCCCAGGACCCGGCATGACTCCACGCGACGGCCACGGCCCCGCCTGGCTAATCGTCGCGTTGGCGCTGCTGGCCCTCATTCTGGCCCTGACCGCGCCTGGCTTCGCCCCGGCCTCCACTTCGCGCCCCATTCGCGACGAGCCCCGCCTGGCCTTGAACCAGACCATGGATTATCGCCAGCGGGTGAGCGCCGACCAGGCCCAGGGCGAGGCCCAGATCCGGGATCTGACCGCCAGCGCCAACTTCGAGGAGCTGTGGGCCTTCCTGCCCGCCCAGGGCCAATGGCTGGAGATCGGCTGTTGCGAGCGGCTGACCGAGGCCGGCAGCTACGTGGGGGTGGAGGCCTACGTGCTGGAGCTGATGGCCCGCAACCCGGAGATGGCCATCTACCACGTCCACCCCCACACCCGCTTTCAGAAGGAGAACTACACCGCCGCCAAGCGGCGACAGAAGGTCCTGGAGGAGGCCCTGCCCTCCCAGCCGGACCTGGAGGCGGTGCTCAGCCTGACCCCGGCCTTTCGCCGTCTGCAACCGGAGGGACGCCTGCACTGGCGCATCGTCAGCCGCCACGGAGTCACCGAATACGGCCTGGCGCGCGGCGACACCCCCCTGCCCGAGGATCCGGACCTGCGGCCCTTCGCCTTCTCCCGCCTGGGACTGGAGGAGCTGGAGGACGCTCCCGAGGGCCTGGAGGCCGACCGGGCGCTGATCGCCCGGGCCTGCGCCGACCTGAGCCGCGCCCCTTTCAAGGTCACGTTCCGGCCCTGGCCGGCGGCTGTGATCGCGAAATGACCAAACCAAGGGAAGGGGGGCCGGCGGCCGCGCCCGGAGACGGGCCGCCGGACCGGGGGGCCTAGTCGGGGCAGGCGTGGTTGCGACCCTCGCGGACCTTCTCGGCCAGGCGCATCTGGCGCCGGCACTTGGCCTCGCTGTTGCGGCGGCGCTCGTCCTCGGTTTCCAGGATCAGCTCCGGCACCGGGCAGGGCTTTCCCTGGGCGTCCAGGGCGACGAAGGTAAGATAGGCGCTGGCGGTGTGCCGCACCTCGCCGGTGCGCAGGTTCTCGGCCTCCACCCGCACCCCCACCTCCATGGAGGTCCGGCCCACCATGTTCAGGCTGGCCTTCAAGAGCAGCAGGTTGCCGACGTAGACCGGGTGGTGGAAGTCCAGACGGTCCAGGCTGGCGGTGACGCACATGGTGCGGGCGTGGCGGATGGCCACCACCCCGGCGGCGGTGTCGATCAGCTTCATGATCACCCCGCCGTGGACGTTGCCCATGGGATTGGCGTCCTGGGGCAGCATCTCCTGAGCCAGGACTTGCTTGGTGTCGCTTACGGTTCGTGCTTGCATCATCTTTCCTCGCTGCCGCCGACCGCGCCCCGCGGCCGGTGCTGAAATGAGCCTGATTCAATCATACACGCGGCCGGGGCCCGCGTCCCCAAGGTTAAGGAGTAATTCGTGGCCCACGCCAGCCTCGCCAAGCTTGTCTGGACCGGGTACCAGCCCGGCGTAATCGGCCAGGTGACGGCCCTGCACGCCGTCTACTATGCCCGACATTGGGGCTTCGACCTCTCCTTCGAATCCCAGGTGGCCCGGGAGCTGAGCGACTTCCTCCGCGCCTTCGACCCGGCCCGGGACTTTTTCCTGGCCGCCTGGGATGGCCCCGAGCTGGCCGGGGCGGTGGCCCTGGATGGCCACTCCACCCCGGAAGAAGGCGCGCGCCTGCGCTGGTTCATCGTGGCCGAGCCCTGGCAGGGCCGGGGCCTGGGCCGGGAGTTGATGCGAAGGCTTCTGGATTTCGCCCGCCTCGCCGGCCACCGTCGCCTCTATCTCTGGACCTTCGCCGGTCTGGACGCGGCCCGCCGCCTCTACGACGCCTGCGGCTTTGTCCTGGCCCAGGAGCACCCGGTGGAGCAATGGGGCGGCCGGATCGTGGAGCAGCGCCTGGGCCTGGATTTGACGCCTCAAGGGTGACGCCCCGGCGGCGAAGCCGAGTCTTTTTCGCGCCCCGGGACCCACGCGCCCGGCGGACGGCCGAAGATGGGGTATCATCTGAGGAAGGATGGCACTTTCACCAGGGAGGCTTTCATGACCACTCTGTCCGGCCAGCGCAAGACCAAGATCGTCTGCACCATCGGACCGGCCACCGCCGAGCCGGAGACCATCGGCCGCCTGATCCTGGCCGGCATGGACGTGGCCCGGCTCAATTTCAGCCATGGCGACCACGCCTCCCATCGCGAGCTGGCGGCCAGCCTGCGTCGCCAGGCCGCGGCCAACGGCCGCGAGGTGGGCATCCTCCAGGACCTGGCCGGACCCAAGATCCGCCTGGGCCGCCTGGCCCAAGAGATCCGCCTGGCGGCCGGGGACGAGGTGCGCCTGATCAGCGGCGACGACAACGACGCCAACCCCGACTGGTTGCCGGTGAACTATCCCCATCTCTACGACGACGTGGGCCTGGGCGACCGCATCCTGCTGGCCGACGGCCTGGTGGAACTCCACGTCAGCGCCAAGGAGCACCCCCACGTGATTTGCCAGGTGGTGGTGGGCGGGGTGCTCAGTTCGCACAAGGGCGTCAACCTGCCCACCAGCCACCTCAGGGTGTCATCCTTCACCGCCAAGGACCAGGAAGACCTGCGCCTGGGGCTGGAGTTGGGGGTGGACTTCGTGGCCCTGTCCTTTGTGCGCCACGAGCACGACCTGACCCCGGTGCGCCACATCCTAAACCAACAAGAGCACCCGCCGCTTCTCATCGCCAAGATCGAGAAGCCCGAGGCGGTGGAGCGTTTCGGCGAGATCCTGGAGCAGGTGGACGGCATCATGGTGGCCCGGGGCGATTTGGGGGTGGAAATGCCCCTGGAGGAGGTGCCGGTGATCCAGAAGCGCCTGATCAGCCAGGCCCGCCAGGCCGGCAAGGTGGTCATCACCGCCACCCAGATGCTGCGCTCGATGATGGAGAGCCCCCGGCCCACCCGGGCCGAGGCCACCGACGTGGCCAACGCCATCCTGGACGGCACCGACGCGGTGATGCTCAGCGACGAGACCGCGGTGGGTCGCTACCCCCTGGAAGCGGTGGCGGTGTTGGACCGCATCGCCCGGGCCACCGAACCCACCCTGGACGGCCGCGCCTTCCTGCGCGAGCCGCTTTCGGGCCTGCTGCCGGCCACCGAGGCCGCCATTAGCCGGGCGGCCTGCTACCTGGCCCTGGACATCGACCCGGCCGCCATCGTGGCCTCCACCGCCAGCGGCGGCACCGCCCGGCTCATCGCCCGCTACCGCCCCGCCGCCCCGCTCCTGGGCCTGACCCCCATCCCGGCCACCTGCCGCCAACTCAACCTCTCTTGGGGGGTGATCCCAGCCCTGATCCCGGCCTTCGACGACGCCGAGCAGATGTTCGACCTGGCCAGGGTTTGGATCGCCGAGCATGGCCTGGCCGGCCCCGGCGACCGGGTGATCATCACCGCCGGAGTACCCCTGGGCCAGCCGGGCACCACCGACCTGCTCAAGGTCC